>ONBO01000075.1 GCA_900316125.1 uncultured Bacteroidales bacterium
TCCGTACACCTGGTATGCGCAGTGCAGCACGGCATCAAGTTCGGACACACCGATTGTGGCCAGCCTATCATCATCAAAATTCACATAGCCATATCTCACCCCTTTTTGCATGAGCACCTTATGACATAGAGTTGATTTGCCGCTTCTGCGCACGCCCGTCACCACCTGTGCCAGCTTGCTGTCCCACTCAAACAACTCCTCCTCTTTTCGCGCGCACAGAGCGCCGGATGAGTACATGTTGAGTTCCTCTTTTTGTTCCTTAAGGGCACTAAGTATTATTTTATCTTCCATGGCCATGTTTGTTTGTGCTATAAATATACTAAATATAATAACACGATGTGTATTTATGCAAAATAAGATATTATAATATACTATTTTGTGCAAAATAAGATATTTCACGCTCAAATTTTATTGTCACTAATCAAATTTCCATAAAATGATTTCCATAAAATGGAAAAAATTATGTATATTTGCAACAAATAACAAATACACAAGGAGATACGACAGATGTTCAACCCATTTATCACAAGCGGATATGCAGGCCCAGAATACTTCTGTGACAGAGAGACGGAGACCGGTACCATTGTCAGACTGCTACAGAACGGCAATAATGTAGCACTAATCTCACCACGCAGGTACGGCAAGACGGATTTGATAAGACACTGCTTTGAACAGCCAGAGATAAAAGATAAGTATTATACATTCATTATTGACATATACTCCACCAAATCATACTCTGAAATGGTGGTCACAATGGGCAAGAGCATACTTGAAGCGCTCAAACCACGAGGAAGAAAGGCGTGGGAACAGTTCGTAAACCTCATAATGTCCGTGCGCCCAGGCATAAGCTTTGACGCACAAGGCTCGCCAACATGGTCATTAGGAGTAAACTCATTGAATAACCCTACAACTACACTTGAAGAGATTTTTCAGTATCTTAACAGTGCAGACAGGCCGTGTATCGTTGCCATTGACGAGTTCCAGCAAATCACAAAATACGGAGACGATAACATAGAAGCGTTACTTCGCACGCATATCCAGTACTGCAGAAACGCAAAATTCATCTTTTCAGGGTCTCACATGCACCTGATGAGCAGCATGTTCACATCTTCATCAAGACCATTCTACCAGAGTGTGACTCTATTCAGACTTGAAATCATACCTTTGCCCAAATATTCTGAATTTTGCCAGCGAATGTTCAATCAAGCAGGGAAAAACATAGAGGCGGACACAATACAGCAAGTGTACGGAATGTTTGACGGAGTGACGTTCTATATGCAGCGAATAATGAACGAGTTGTTTACAATGACAGCGAACGGTGACACTTGCCAAGCATCCATGATACAAGATGCCATCAACAACATACTTGGCTATGCAGGGTCGCTGTATGAGGACCTGATGTATCAGTTGCCAATAAAGCAGGCTGACTTATTGCGCGCTATCGCAGCGGAAGGCAAGGCTACTAAACTTACATCCGGAAGTTTTACAAAACGTCATAACCTGACCTCACCAAGCTCAGTAAAATCAGCGCTCCCGGCACTGATAGACAAAGGGCTGGTAAGCACAGACAAAGGCACATACCAGGTCTATGATAAGTTTCTTGAACTAAAAAAACTAAAAAATTAAAATTGTAAAAAAGTAAAATTGTAAAGTTGTAAACATGTAAATCTATAAATCATAAATCATAAATCATAAATCTATAAAACATAAATGTAGAAATCTATAAAACTACCTCTTAATTCCACTGCCTTTGTGCTGCTGTATCTCAGCCTGTTGTTTTTCAGACTTAACCTGCTGTTCATGAATTTTCAGAATTTCCTGGAAGTCATCTTTGCGGATTAAATTTCTCAATATTGTGAATAGAATTGAGTTTTGTGCCGGCATATTCTTGAAAATATTATTGAGAACAAGGTACAGACTGGTTATCAACTTATTACGTTTGCTCAGTTCGCTTTTTAGGACATTCTCTTTTCGTTCCGTCTCTAAAATCTGCTCATGATATTTATTTTTAAGTTCATTATGGTCTTCCTCCTCCGCTTTCAGAGCCTCCTTAGTGAGTTGAAGAGACAGTTTCAGCCCTTTAATTTCCTCATTTTGTATTGAAACTGTCTCTTTTAGGATATTGTTATCCTTTTCAATCTCACTCTCTCTGCCAAATACCTTATTTATGACCTTTTTA
>ONBO01000067.1 GCA_900316125.1 uncultured Bacteroidales bacterium
TCCTCTATAGTAATAAGGTCTGCAAAAGCCTGAAGAGGGTGGCAAGTGGCAGACTCCATGCTGAACACCGGCTTGCCTGAATACTTTATAAACTGCTCAAGAATCACCTCATTATAGTCAAACTCCTTGTTCTCAAAGCGTGCAAAAGAGCGTACACCTATAATGTCACAGTAACTTCCCATTACAGGGATGGCCTCAAGCAGGTGTTCAGGCTTGTCACCGTCCATTATAACACCACGCTCGGTCTCAAGTTTCCACGCTCCTGCGTTAACATCGAGCACTATTGTGTTCATTCCAAGGTTCATTCCCGCCTTCTGTGTGCTGAGACGGGTGCGCAGGCTTGAGTTAAAGAATACCATGAGAAGAGTTTTGTTCTTTCCCATTGTGTCCCACTTGTAAGGATTGGCCTTAACTTCAAAAGCATCAGCAAGAGCCTTGTTCAAATCGCCTAAATCTTTGGCTGTTTTGTATGTTCTCATAACTTTTACTAATTTTGCGCAAAATTACAATTTTTAAGAGCAATAATGAAATTATTTATTGAAACATACGGATGTCAGATGAATTTTGCTGACAGCGAAGTGGTTGCAGCCATTATGCAGACCGCAGATTATGATCTCACAGATAATATGTCTGACGCCGATGCCATCTTTATCAATACCTGCAGCATACGTGACCATGCAGAAAAGAAGGCAATGTCACGTCTTGAGTATTTTGCATCGCTGAAAAAAAAGAAAAAAGGGCTTGTGGTGGGCGTGCTTGGCTGTATGGCGGAGCGCATCAAGGATGAGCTTCTTAAAGAGAAGGTGGTGGATCTGGTGGTGGGTCCTGACTCATATCTTGACCTGCCTAACCTGGTGGCTCAGGCTGCGGCGGGGCATAAGGCTATAAATGTGGAGCCTTCCACCACGGAGACCTACAAGGATGTGCTGCCTAAACGCATAGGAGGAAACGCCATATCGGGGTTTGTATCAATAATGAGAGGCTGTAATAACTTCTGCACATACTGCATAGTGCCCTACACAAGAGGCCGTGAGCGCAGCCGTGAGTATGAGAGCATACTCAGTGAGGTGAAAGATTTGCAAAGCCGTGGATATAAAGAGGTCACACTGCTTGGCCAGAACGTCAACTCCTATAATTATGAGGGGCTTACATTCTCCGCCTTGCTTGATAAGTTGGCCACTGAGGTTCCTGATATGAGGATTAGGTTCACAACCTCACACCCTAAGGATATGAGCGAGGAGACTGTGAAGGTCATAGCAAAGCACCATAACCTGTGCAAGCACATCCATCTGCCCGTTCAGAGCGGCAGCAGCCGTATTTTGCAGCTTATGAACCGCAAGTACACTCGTGAGTGGTATCTTGACAAGATTGCCATGATACGCCGTATAATTCCAGACTGCGGCATAACCACAGATATGTTCACGGGATTCCACAGTGAGACAGAGGAGGACCACCAGATGACCCTCAGCCTTATGCGTGAGGTGGGTTTTGATAATGCGTTTATGTTCAAGTACTCTGAGCGTGAAGGCACCTTTGCAAGCCGCAATCTGCCTGATGACGTGCCGGAGGAGGTGAAACTGCGCCGCTTGCAGGAGGCTATTGACCTTCAGCTGGAGCTGTCGCTTGAGAGTAACCGCCGTGACATAGGTAAGGAGTTTGAAGTGCTTGTTGAGGGGCGTTCCAAACGCTCGGCTGGCCAGATGTTCGGCCGCACTTCACAAAACAAGGTGGTGCTGTTTAATAAATCTGATGAGAAGAAAGGAGACTATATAACCGTTAAAATTCACGATGTCACCGCCGCCACTCTCTTTGGCGAGAGGGTAAAATAGGTCATAAATTTAAATTTTGTTGATAAAATGTATGCGTTATCAAAAAAAATGTATAATTTTGTCAGTTGAATGAATGTTTTACCCTTTACGACAACAAAATCACTATATATGAAAAGATTTTTTACATCGATTGTAGCAATGTTGGCTGTTGTTTCCGCATTTGCTGTGGAGGCTGACGGCACACTTCATCCTACAAAAGATTTCGCCCACTGGTCTATTGCTGTTAACGGTGGTGTCTCTCAGTTTGACGGTGATGCATATCAGCGCCATAATCAGCTGCTCTCAAGTTCATACGTTATGTGGACTGCGGGTATTGACGTTGAGTACTCCTTCAATCCTGCATGGGGCGTAATACTCAACTTCCAGTACATGCCTTATCAGGGCTTCACAAACAAGCATCGTGTAATTCTTCCAGACGGATCACGTTCTGCTGGTAACTACTTCAGAGGCAATATGTATGCTCTGTCTGCAATGGGTTCTTTGAACGTGCTGAACATCTTTGGTCAGTATCGTAAAAGTGCAAAGTGGGCATGGTATATCAATGGAGGTCTTGGCTTTACATTCTATGATGCAAAGAACAAACCACAGGAGGATAAAGATGACAGCCGCGCTACTGTTATGAAGGATATGCGTTGTATGTCATTCCCAGTAGGAACACAAGTTGAGTACAATATTAATAAGTGGCTTGCTGTAGGCCTCAGTGCATACTACCGCTTCCACTCTAAGGATAACTTTGAGGCTGAGAACTATACAAACGGTACTATGAATGATGGTGAGTTCTATGGTACAGCCAGTTTGAGAGTTAAGTTCTGCGAACCTAAAAAGAGGGTTGGCGGGCATGTGCGTAATATTGCTATGTATGACTTCCGTAAGCTCCGCAGAGGAGAGATGGACGCAAGCGAACTTAATCAGAAGCTTGATAGCCTTGAAAAGCGTGTGAAAGCGCTTGAGGACACTATGGCAAACAATGTGCTCCCACGTATAGCAGAGCTTGAGAAACAACACTCTACAGAGCCTGATGAGGATGGTGACGGAGTGCCAGATTTCCGTGACCGTGAGCCTAACACTCCTAAGGGCGCATTTGTAAACTACTGGGGTGAGAGCCTGCCACGTGACGAGGAGGGTAAGAACTGCTGCGAGGATGTTAAGCACATTAAAGAGGTTCTCCGTCAGATGGGTGCCGGCATAGACTACGATATGTCTGTTTACTACGCATTTGACAAGTCAGAACTTACCAAGACGGCAAAAGACAACATTGCAAAGGCTGCACAGAAGCTGAAGGATGATCCTGATGTCAAGGTTGAACTCCGTGGATACTGTGACTTCCCTGGCAAGGCTGACTACAACCTTAAACTCAGCAACCGCCGTGTAGAGGTTGTTAAGAATGAGCTTATAAGCAAATACGGCATAGACGAGTCAAGAATATCAATGACCGGTAAGGGTAAACTTGAGAATCCGCCTAGGGCTGATTTGAAGAACCGCCGCTGCGATTTCTATTTCTATTACTAAGCCGCGCTTAGTAATTTTTTTCGTGCTTTTATATTTTTTTTCGTATATTTGTGGGGATTATGAACCAGGCAAATAGCATAAAGAAACTTTATTTCAAGGATACTTCTTTTGCATCGTTGATGAAGAGCCGTATCTATAACATTCTCCTTGTAGCAAGCAAGTATGACGCTTTTATGCTGGAAGAGGACGGCCGTATTGATGAGCAGATATTTAATGAATACACCTCTCTTAACCTGAGATACGCTCCTCGCTTCACCTTGGCTTCAAACATTGATGAGGCGCGTGAGTTTTTTGAAACAAGGAACTTTGAACTTATCATTGTTATGCCTACGGGCGAGAACAGTGATATGTTTGAGTGGGCCAAGGAGTGCAAGGTTCAGAACAGCCATGTGCCTATTGTGCTGCTCACTCCTTTCCAGAGGGATGTGTTCCGCCGCGTTTTTGAGGGTAAGGACTTCTCTGGTATTGACTATGTATTCTCATGGCTTGGAGAGACAGACCTTCTGCTTGCGCTTGTAAAACTCATTGAGGATAAGATGAATGTTGATGAGGATATTGCATCGGTGGGTGTACAGGCCATACTCTTTGTAGAAGATTCTCCGCAGTTTTATTCGGCTATACTTCCATACCTCTACAAGCACGTATTTGTGCAGTCACGCTCATTTATGACAGAGGCTCTTAATGACCATGAGCAGATGCTGCGTATGCGTGGGCGCCCTAAAATTCTGCTGGCGCGTAATTATGAGGAGGCCATAGAGACATACAATAAGTACGCCAAGAACATTTTAGGTGTGGTCACCGATGTTAGATTTCCAAAGGGAGGGGAACTCAATGAGAATGCGGGCATAGACCTTTGTGCATACATTCGCTCAAAGGATTCATTCCTGCCTATAATCATGGACTCTACTGAGGTCAAGAACGCTGCGGTGGCAGACCTGCTACACGTCTGTTTCCTTGACAAGAGTTCAGAGACGTTCCACTTGGAACTGAAGGAGGCTGTGACAGAGAGCTTTGGCTTTGGTGACTTTAAGTTTATAGACCCTTCCACCAAGAAGGTGGTGGCCACGGTACGTAATCTAAAGGATCTGCAGAACCAGATATTCACAATACCGTCAGCATCGCTGTACTATCATCTCTCCCATAACCATTTGTCACGCTGGCTCTACTCCAGAGCCATGTTCCCTTTGGCTGAGTTTATCAGAAAGGAGAAGATTGGCTCAATAAAGGAGGTGGATGAGCACCGTCAGATGATATTTGACGCCATTGTGTCATATAGAAAGATAAAGAACAAGGGCGTGGTGGCGGTGTTTATGAGTGACCGCTACGATACATACTCTAATTTTGCCCGTATAGGTGAGGGTTCCATGGGTGGAAAGGGCAGAGGCCTTGCGTTCCTTGATGTGGTTTCAAAGCGCAATCCGGAGCTTTTGGAGTTTGACACCACTCAGATTATAGTGCCTAAGACAGTTGTAGTCTGCACTGATAAGTTTGACGAGTTTATGGAGATGAACCATCTCTATGATGTGGCTCTTGATGACTCCCTGTCAGATGATGAGATACTCTCTCACTTCCTGGAGGCTCAGCTGCCAAAGAATGTCATTGGAGATTTGTATGCGTTCCTAGGAGCAGTGGAGGAGGGAAGGCCAATAGCAGTGCGTTCATCAAGTCTGCTTGAGGATGCCCATTACCAGCCATTTGCAGGCGTTTACAGCACTTATATGGTGCCAAACATAAAGGATAGCCGTACAGCCACCATAACCATGATAGGCGAGGCTATAAAGGCCGTTTACGCATCAGTGTACTATCAGGCAAGCAAATCCTACATGACCGCCACCAAGAATGTGATAAGTCGTGAGAAGATGGCTGTGGTGCTGCAGGAGGTGTGCGGACAGGAGCATAACGGCAGGTTCTACCCATCTTTCTCAGGTGTGGCGCGCTCCCTTAACTTCTACCCGATAGGTGACGAGAAGAGTGAGGACGGTGTGGTTAATGTGGCTCTCGGGCTTGGCAAGTACATAGTTGACGGCGGTCAGACGCTCCGTTTTTCACCTAAGCACAGTAAGAATATTCTGCAAACCAGCACATTGGAGTTTGCGCTTCAGCAGACACAGACATATTTTAACGCTCTTGATATTGCTGGTAAGTCTTTCACTCCAAAAGTGGATGACGGTTTTAACCTTCTTAAACTTAACGTCCGCGATGCAGAGGCTGACGGCACTCTGAAGTACATAGCGTCCACCTTTGACCCGTATGATCAAATAATTAGGGACGGAATATATGACGGAGGCAGAAAAGTTATTACCTTTGCAAATATACTTGAGCATGAGGTCTTTCCTTTGGCGGAGATTATGGAGAAGGTGCTGAAGGTGGGAGAGCGTGAGATGGGCAGGCCTGTGGAGATAGAGTTTGCGGTGAACCTTGACTATGAGAAGAATGAGGATAACCGTTTCTACCTGCTGCAGATACGTCCTATCGTGGATTCAAACAAGTCAATTGATGAGGATTTGACGGGAGTGAGCAGTGAAGAGGCAGTTATCATCAGTTCAAATGTGCTGGGTAACGGCATAATGAATGACATCTGCGATGTGGTTTATGTAAAAGAGGGTATGTTCTCGCCGTCAAACAACCAGCTCATAGCCTATGACATTGATGAGATTAACCGCAGGCTTTCAAGTGCGGGTGTGCCATATATTTTGATTGGGCCGGGCCGATGGGGAAGTAGTGACACGTGGCTGGGAATACCGGTAAAATGGCCTAATATTGCAGGTGCCCATGTTATAGTGGAGGCTGGCAAGACGTCATATCATATTGACCCAAGCCAAGGCACCCACTTCTTCCAGAACCTGACATCGTGCGGTAGTGCATACTTTACAGTGGAGGACGGTGACGGCAACTACTTTGACGAGGCGTTCTTAGAGAGCGGTGAGCTTGTGGAGGAGACCAAGTACATAAGGCATGTGCGTTTCTCCGCTCCGCTCATAACAAAGGTTGATGGCAAGAAGAACATCGGGGTAATACTTAAACCAGTTGAGAATTGAGAGTTGAGAGTTAAGAGTTAAGGAGTGAAACGACAAGCGGTCTTCTGACCGCCGCGAAGCGAAAAGGGCGAAGCCCATAAACAAGGGATTTGTTCATAAAAAAATCCCTGATGGAAGTACCTAAGTTTAACTTTAAATATATTTTTTATGAACAAGACGACATGGATTATTATTGGCGTTGTAGCTGTTC
>ONBO01000065.1 GCA_900316125.1 uncultured Bacteroidales bacterium
TATAGCGCCGGGGTTCCACCTCTTCCCATTCCGAACAGAGAAGTTAAGCCCGGTGGCGCCGATGGTACTGCACACCCGTGGGAGAGTAGGTAGCCGCCTCTTTTCAGAGAGCAATGTTGTTAATGCAATGTTGCTCTCTTTTTTTATTCTTGTTCGCCTTGCTCAAAAGCTTTTCGCCCTCCGGGCGGCGGTCAGAAGACCGCTGTCGCTTACGCTCCGTAATTTATCCATTATCCATTTCCCATTTTCCATTAAATTTTATATATTTGCAAGATGGAATCAATTCTCAACTGATTTATGGAACAGAGCAATATTATTCTCCTTACTGTTTATGGCGATGATAAGCCTGGCGTAACAGCCTCTATTACAGAGATTCTTGGTAAATATAAGGCTTCTATTCTTGATATAGGACAGGCTGACATTCATCACTCTCTTGCTCTTGGTATTTTGTTTAAGATGGATGACACGGTACAAGGTCCTGTGTTAAAGGATATTTTGTTCAAGGCCTATGAGATTGGCGTCAAGATTAGATTTACTCCTATTTCAGTTGAACGTTATAATCAGTGGGTTATGCGACAGGGTAAAGAGCGTTATGTGGTAACCATACTTGGCAGGATTATCACAGCCACACAGCTCTCCATGGTGACTGCAGCTATTGCTGAACTTGGTTTGAATATTGATTCCATAAAGCGCCTGACTGGTCGTCCGCCACTTGATATTTCAAGTATTGATAATCTGCGCTCCTGTGTTGAACTGTCAATACGTGGTGATGTGCCTGACAAGAAGGCACTGAGTGCTAAATTTATGGAGATTAGCGCATCGCAGGGCATAGATATATCATTCCAGAAAGATGATATGTACCGCAGAACCCGCAGGCTTATATGTTTTGATATGGATTCAACCCTTATTAAGACTGAGGTGATTGATGAGCTTGCTGATAGGGCTGGTGTTGGCAAAAAAGTTAGAAAGATTACTGAGAGCGCAATGCGCGGTGAGATTGATTTCAAGGAGAGCTTCACACGTCGTGTAGCATTGCTTAAGGGACTTGACGAGAGTGTTATGAGAGATATTGCGGAGAACCTTCCAATTATGGATGGTGCGGAGCGTCTTATGTCAGTGCTTAAAAAGAGCGGATTCAAGATTGCCATCCTCTCTGGTGGTTTTACCTATTTTGGTGAGTACCTCAGACAAAAATTTGGTGTGGATTATGTTTATGCAAATAATCTGGAGATTGAAGACGGTAAGCTTACAGGCAGGTATCTGGGTGATATTGTTGACGGTAAGCGTAAGGCTGAGCTGCTTGGCCTTATCGCTCAGGTGGAGAATATTGAACTTGAGCAGGTTATTGCTGTAGGAGATGGCGCAAATGACCTTCCTATGCTTAATATGGCCGGGCTTGGTATAGCATTCCATGCAAAACCCAAAGTAAAGGCTAATGCAAGCCAATCTATATCAACTATAGGTCTTGACGGAATCCTTTACTTCCTAGGCTTCCGCGATGTTCACATTGACAGTTGATAACACGTTCTTAAGTCTAAGTTTAGAGTCCGCTAATCTTTCAATTGATGTGTGTCAATCTTTGTCTTTATAATCAGTATGGTAATAGATATTAATGATCCAGTCATGCACATGAACATGTCAGACTGTGTATCCCAGATGTAGCCCTGAGTGCCAAGAAATGCCTCTGTGTCTGTCGGATTAGTCATTGATGCAAACCATTCAATAATCTCGTACACTGCTGACACCATCATTGCCACACTGAAGCATAGCAAGTATTTGAGTCGAACTGAAGGTATGGAGGCGCATCTCTGAAGTATCACAAATGTTATCAGTGTGGGCGACACCCCTTGCATGAAGTGTCCTATCTTATCGTAATTGTTGCGTGTGAATCCAAACCACTCCTCCATCCAGAATCCAAGTGGAACTTGAGCATAAGAATAGTGTGCTCCCACGAAAAGTATTATCATGTGAAGAGCCATGACTGAGTACATAAGGTTTGAAAACCTGAACCGATTATAGGTGACGACAAGAATAGTTAACCATATCAGTGCAGGTAGTGACTCAAGCAGCCATGTGAGATATGTGTCTTGCACATTGATGCCTGACCAAATGCAGACGGAAGCTAGTATAACTGCTAATCCTATATGATATCTGTTTATCGATTCCATAATTATATTGATATGTCACAGAGATATGAATTCCGTCCAATATGTTACATAGTCTCCATACAATACATTTTAGCTAGTCTTTCCGCCTCCTCTAATGAGTCCAGTTTCCCTACATCTATAAGCCTTAGGTCTTCATTGACTGAGGCTTTTATTTTTGTCTTATTGCAGGTATCCAGATAGAAGTCAATTATAGGAAATTTAGCAGGATAGTTCTCCATGTACGGGAAAAGTGACGGGGAGAATATGTGTATTCCGCTAAAGGCATATGGTTGCAGTGAGTTAATATCTAGGCTCTCAAAAGGAGTCTTTACCTCACCTGTGCTATTGTTACGCCATGCTTTAAGGTTGAAGTTATAGTCAAATAGCAGTGCTCTTGAAGATTTTCTGGAACTTACAAGCAGTGTGGAGTCTGCCCCTGAACGTATATGTGCGTCATAGAGTTCTGAGAGCTTTACATTTGATATAATGTCCACATTGTGAATGAGAAAGGGCTCTGAGCCTAAAAGAGGTGCGGCTTTGCGTATTCCACCTCCTGTTTCAAGCAGTTCCCCGCTCTCATCTGATATTTTAATGTCAATGCCAAAATTGTTGTTAGCTTTCAGAAAATCAATTATCTGACCAGCAAAGTGGTGTACATTGATTACAATATCAGTAAATCCTTCGCTTTTTAGTTTAATTATAGTATGCTCAAGCAATGTTTTCCCTGCAATAGGTACAAGGGCCTTTGGAATAGTGTCTGTAATGGGTTTGAGTCTTGTCCCAAGCCCTGCTGCAAAAATCATTGCTTTCATAGCCTATAAAATTGTGGTTATTCCGCGTTCACGGTGCTCAAGTATCACTTTTACGCCAAACTTGTTATGAATGTGCTCTGCAAGGTGTTGTGCCCCGTATACTGAGCGGTGCTGGCCTCCTGTGCAGCCAAATGAGAACATAAGGTTTGTGAAGCCTCGTTTAAGGTATCTGCTCACGGCTGCATCGGCGAGGGCGTATACATGTTCAAGAAATACAGCCATCTCTCCGTTAGCCTCAATAAAATCAATTACATCCTGGTCAAGCCCTGTCTTTTGCTTGTATTGCTCGTATTTGCCTGGGTTGTGAACCGCTCTGCAGTCAAACACATAGCCTCCTCCGTTGCCTGAGTAATCCATTGGAATGCCCTTCTTGTAGGAGAAGCTGTATACCTTGACCACCAATTCAGATGTGGTGTTTATATATGGTTCCTTATACCCCGATGTCAGCTCCTCAAGCACTCTCTTAAGATATGGTATCTCACTGAAGTCAGATGCTGAAAGTATCTCTTTTAAGTTCTTTATTCCAAATGGTATGCTTTGTATAAAATGTGCTTTATGCTCAACGAGTCCGCGGAATCCGTAAGCACCAAGGGTCTGCAGGGTTCTGAATAGTACAAAGTAGCTTAGTTTGTGTCTGAACTTATCCGGGTTGATTTTAATGTAGTTGCTTGCTGATTTAATGTATGCGTCAATGAGCCTGCTGCGCAGCTGCTCTGAGAATTGAGCCTTTGCCTGATACACAAATGACGCCAAATCATAGTATATAGGGCCTCTTCTGCCACCTTGATAGTCAATAAACCACGGCTCCCCGTCTTTTATCATAATATTGCGTGACTGGAAATCACGGTACATGAATGTATTGCTTTTCTCGGATAGCAGAATCTCAGCAAACTTTTCAAAGTCATTTTCCATCATAAGCTCGTCAAACTCAATGGCGGACGGTTTTAGAAACTCATATTTGAAGTAGTTGAGATCCCAAAATACAGTGTGGCGGTCAAACTCCTGCTGCGGGTAGCAAACCGAGTAGTCAAGGGTTGAGCCTGCCTTAAACTGAATGTGAGGCAGGGCGCGTACACACTTCTCAATAAGCTCTGTAGGCTGGTTCTCTTTGTCAAGAAGTGAGAAGAGTGAGGTGTCACCCAAATCTTCTGTTATATAATAATGAAAGTCCTCAGATACATATAGTACCTGAGGAACTTTAATGCCGTTTCCCTTGAAGTGTCTGCTTAGCGCAATAAAGGCTTTGTTTTCACAGACATCCTTACCATAAACACCTATTGCTGTT
>ONBO01000074.1 GCA_900316125.1 uncultured Bacteroidales bacterium
CTGACTATGTAAGTGCTCAGGCAAGCATGGAGAACTTGAGAAAGCAATATGATTCTGAGATACAGTTTGCAGAGAAGGACTTCAATGAAAAATATGAGAACTTCATTGAGAATATTAATGGTATGGCATCCGCTATCCGTGAGAAGCGTCAGAGTGAACTGCAGAGTATATTAGAGCGTAACATAGCTTTCAAGCAGGAATCAGAGAGACTTCTTGCAAAGGCTGAGGAAGAAGCATTGACTCCACTTCGCAATAAGCTTGATAATGCTATCAAGGCTTTAGGCAGTGAGAATAATTTTGTTGTTATCCTCAATACCGATAATAATGCTGTTCCATATATAAATCCTATGATAGGAGAGGATGTGACAGATTTACTAATCGATAGAATTAGATGATAAAAGGAGATAAAACCCCTGGACCTATAGGAGTATTTGATTCCGGTTATGGTGGACTGACCATACTGCAGCAGTTGCGTAAACGACTACCGCAGTATGATTTTCTGTATTTAGGGGATAATGCCAGAGCACCTTATGGACCACGCTCATTCGATGTAGTGTATCAGTTCACAAGAGAAGCCGTACTGAAACTCTTCGATATGGGATGTAAACTTGTAATCCTTGGCTGTAATACAGCCTCTGCAAAGGCACTTCGTACTATTCAACAGAACGATATACCCCTTGTTGATCCTGAAAGGCGTGTGCTCGGCGTTATACGCCCTACAGTAGAGATTATAGGTAATATTACCAAAACACGTCACGTTGGTCTTGTAGCCACCGAGGGAACTGTTCGTAGTGAGAGCTATACACTCGAAATAAAGAAGTTCTTTCCAGATATCAAAGTAACAGGACAGGCTTGTCCTCTATGGGCTGCTATTGTTGAGGCTGGAGAGGCTGAAACGGAAGGAGCGGAATACTTTGTAAGGAAGAGAATCAATCAGCTCCTTGAAAAAGACAGCGAGATTGACACTATATTATTAGGCTGTACCCACTATCCTCTGCTTATGAACGCATTGCGGAAATCAGTACCGGAAGGAATAAAAATAGTTTCACAGGGAGAATATGTGGCAGCAAGTCTTGAAGACTATCTGAACCGTCATAAGGAGATGGATGAAAGATGTTCAAAGAATGGAGAAATAGCATATTATACAACAGAAAACCCTGAGAGATTCAAGGAATGTGCGGCTATGTTCCTCCACGAAGACGTAAAAGTGGAAAGAGTAGAACTTTAGCATTACTTAAGGCTAAAATATAATATAATCGTGCAGAATATAGCAATTTACTAACAAAAAGTAAAGATTTGTGAATAAAAATTTGTTTTTGTCAATAAAAATATGTACTTTTGCAACAGATTGTAATAAACGACAGGAAAAAAGAAGAAAATTATAACTCATAAATATAACAAAAGCATTTATGGCAGAACAATTAGAAGTTAAGGAGTTGGACCAGGTTGTTGTCCGCTTTTCAGGTGATTCCGGTGATGGAATGCAACTTGCAGGTAACATTTTCTCTACAGTATCTGCTACCGTAGGTAACAGTATCTCTACATTCCCAGATTATCCCGCTGATATCCGTGCCCCACAAGGCTCGCTTACTGGTGTATCAGGTTTCCAGGTACACATTGGTGCAAGCAAGGTATATACCCCTGGTGATGAGTGTGATGTTCTTGTAGCCATGAATGCTGCTGCTCTCAAGACTCAGTACCGTTATGCTAAGCCAAACGCAACTATCATCATCGATACTGACTCTTTTGGTGAGAGCGACCTCAAGAAGGCTGCTTTCGAGACTCAGGACTACCTCGGTGAGATGGGTATTGATCCAGACCGTGTTATCCAGTGCCCTATCACAACTATTGTGAAGGAGGCTCTTGCAGACACGGGTATGGACAACAAGGCAATGCTCAAGTGCCGTAATATGTTCGCCCTTGGTCTTGTATGCTGGCTTTTCAGCCGTGATCTCGACCTCGTTGCTAACTTCCTCCGCGATAAGTTCGCTAAGAAGCCAGCAATCGCTGAGGCTAATATCAAGGTTATCCAGGCTGGTTATGACTACGGTCACAACACACATTCTTCAGCAACTAACGTTTACCGTATTGAGTCAAAGGAGAAGACTCCTGGACGCTATATGGATATCACAGGTAACAAGGCTACAGCATACGGCTTCATCGCTGCTGCTGAGAAGGCTGGACTCAAGCTCTATCTTGGTTCTTACCCTATCACTCCTGCTACTGACGTTCTTCATGAGCTTTCTAAGCACAAGTCTCTTGGTGTGACTACTGTTCAGTGTGAGGATGAGATTGCAGGTTGTG
>ONBO01000062.1 GCA_900316125.1 uncultured Bacteroidales bacterium
TGTCTGCAAAATTAATGCTTTTAAATATAATAGCAAAATTTAATTCGATAAATTAATTTTTCTCTTGCAAAGTTACTTATCACAGCGATGTTAATCAATAGACAATGAATGATTTAGGAATAATTAACGCCAAATGTTAACACACTGTAACTACCAGTTACAATCCTTAAACTAATGGTTACAATTTGGTGAGTAGGGAAGTTAAAATATGTGAAAATATTGATATTTCGCAACTTTTAGTGAAGGTCAGGGTGAGGTCAGTGTAATATTATCATTAAAAATTATAAGTCATCAATTGCTTATAAATAAAAATTATTGTGTATCTTTGTTTCGTAAAAACGAGTAGCTTTTGCGAATTTTTTATTTGTAAAACTGTATGGATAGTGTTGAAGATAAGATATTAACGTCTGTTAAAAAATGCGGAAGAGGAAAGGTGTTTTTCTCTTCTGAATTCTTGCGCTATGGTACGGCAAAGAGGATTAATAAGGCTTTGGAACTTTTGTCAGAAAAAGGACTGCTCATGCGTGTGGCTAGGGGACTGTACTGCTATCCAAAACAGGAAAAAATTTATGGATTAGGTGCAGTTCCTCCAATGGTTGAAGAGATAGCGTCTGCAATTGCCAGAAGGGATGCGTCACGTGTAGTGCCTACCGGGGAATGGGCTCAGTATCAATTGGGATTAACGCAACAGATTCCAATGAACATTGTTTACTTGACTGATGGGACATCCAGAACAATAGAACTTCTTGATGGGAGAAAAATTAAGTTTAAACATTCTGCGTCAAAAAATTTTGCTTTTAAGGACAGAACTGCAATGCTTGTTACATCTGCACTAAAATCTATTGGCAAGGGTAACATTACAGATGAGCTGGTTAATGTTTTGGATGCTGTATTAAGTGGTAAGAATGTATCCTTCAGTCTGGATTTGCATCTTATGCCAGAGTGGGTTCGTAAAATTATACAAGGTAGATATGAGAAGATTTCTTGATTTGAGTGATGAGCAGAAAAGGCAGGCTATGCTTATTGTAGCAAAGACTGCAAAAGTTCCTGTCCAGGCGGTAGAAAAAGATGTGTGGGTTACAAATATACTTCAAGCAGTGTTTTCTATGCCAATAAGAGATTGTGTCGTCTTTAAGGGTGGAACTTCACTTAGTAAGGCGTGGAATCTTATTGAACGATTTTCAGAAGATATTGATCTTGCAATAGACAGAAACCTTTTGGGCGTTTCAGAAGGTGAACTTACAAAAAAGCAATTGAAGAAACTAAGGAAGTCTTCTTCGCTTTTTGTGGCGGAGGAATTTGCTCCAATGCTAACGGATAGATTTAAGGAACTTGAGTTAGATAAGTGGCTTACGGTTAAAGTTCAGCCTAATGGCGAAGGAGATGGTACTTATCCTGAGCCAAGACAAATCTTTATACACTATAATTCTGTATTTGATTCTGCGGTAGATTATTTAAGGAGCGATGTTGTGCTGGAAATTGGAGCAAGGTCACTAATGGAGCCGATAGAAAACGCCAACATTTCAAGTATCATAGGGAAACAGCTTCCGATAAAACCGTTGATTGAACAGACAATTCCAACTTCAGTGCCTGAGAAGACCTTTATAGAAAAGATATTCCTATTACATGAAATTTTTTCTACAGACTGGAAAGGTGGCGGTAGTGCGGATAGAAAAAGCCGCCATCTATATGACCTCTATCAGATGAAGAATAAAGATTTTGCTGAGAAAGCGATTTCAGATGATGCACTCTGGGAGTCAATTAGACATCATCGTGAGGTGTTCACACCTATTTCAGGATTTGACTACACAAGGGATATTCGTAAGGAACTTAAATTAATACCAGATGACTCAATAGCACCGATATGGAAAAATGATTATTCCAAAATGTGTGAAACAATGATATATGGTACAAAACCAAATTTTGAGGAGTTGTTAGACGCTATGGCTGAGATTCAAGATCGGTTTAAGTCGGTTTGTTAAATTTTCAGGAGACTAAAAAAATAAATAATTATGTACAAGATCCTCAAAAACGCACTAATGTTTGCATCGGCGGGAGTACTGCTGATTATGGTTTCTTGTAATAATGCAAACAGTGAGAAGGCGGAATCAAGCAAAGATGCAAAAATTGTGGCTTCTACAGATTCTACCATAACTGCAGAAGTGGATACGGTCGTCTCTAAAGAATGAGGCTGATTTTGCACGCTATTTTGACATGTTGTTTGATATGGGAGTCACATCCACTGTCCTTAAATCAAATGTAAAGTGGTATGATTTCTATCGCGATGTTGCATATATATATGATGGCAATGATAATCAGGTGCTTGCCTTAAATTATAAAGGCTCTATATGCACAATCTACCTTAAGTCAAATGCTGTAAAGGCTGAAATTAGAGAGAATTTGGAAAAGGATAAGCAGTCTCTGCACCCGTCATGCCGGAAGTTTGACTATAACGTTATTGAACTTAACACTGACTCTGCTTATGTGAGAGTAGATTCTTATAAAGATAAGCCTGTATTGAGTGTCTGGTATAATAACAAGAGGCCGGACAAGCGCCCCGATATACGTATTGAGAGTGGTTATAAGTTTATCGAAGGCTCTTGTGGAAATATGTCTTGGGTGTTTCCTCATGACGGTATTGATGTGAGCGGGGGAGATTCAATTATAACTAAGTCCAACGCCTTCTATGTTGATTTTGCATTTTGTGAATACGAATCTGGCTGCAGAGCTGGTTATGGCTATCTTACTGGGAATGAACTCTACACTGACAAAGATGGCTATACTCGTATCCTTGAAATGGGTAAGATGAAATGGTATAACTACGCCATAAAATACTATCCTCCGTACAGGGATGAATAAGTATGTATCTTTTTGATGATATTAAAATAATCCCCAATGGTGACAACTTGTCCAACGTGTCAAAAAGATTTGCAATAAAGAGTTAAAAGTTTTAACTTTGTAATCATGTAATAATTATTAACGCCTGATTATGTGTGAGAATAGATATTGTTACAAGTATCCGCATCCGGCGGTGACGGCTGACTGCATTCTTATAGGAAAGGAGAATGGCAGGTTGCATGTGCTTTTAATTCAGCGTGGTGGTGAGCCTTTCAAGGGGCATTGGGCGTTCCCGGGCGGCTTTGTGGAGATTGACGAGTCTTGTGAAGACGGGGCTGTGCGTGAACTGGAGGAGGAGACTGGTCTTACAGGTATTAGCGTAGAGCAGTTCCATACATACAGCACCCCTGGGCGTGACCCAAGGGAGCGTATAATTACGGTGTCATACTGTGCTTTAGTTGACGGTCTGCCTGCTGTGAAGGGCTGCGATGATGCTGCGGCCGCCAAGTGGTTTCCACTTGAGGATGTTCCGCATCCGCTTGCATTTGACCACGATGATATGCTGCGTGATGCGCTTAGATTCCTCAATTTAGCATAATATCTGGCTGATATCCTTGCGCTTCTTGGCTACAGGCGCCAAAGCCGCATATCCTATTGGTATTATTACGGCAGGTTCTTCTGAACTTGGAGTAGGGAAGAGCTGCCTGTATTTTTCCACATCAAAATTACATACCCAGCATGTGTCAAGCCCTTGCTCTGTGGCGGCAAGGCAAAGATGCTCCACGGCTATGGCAATGTCTATGTTTCCATGCGCTTTGCCGTCTGCACGAACCCACTCCTCATCATGTAGAATTGAAGCAACTATGTAAAGCGGGGCGGTGTTGAACCACTCTCTGCCATAGCACTGCTGTAGTTTCTTTTTATCTTCCTCACTACGCACGATGCGGAATTTCCAAGGCTGTTTGTTTACTGCTGATGGCGCAAATCTGACGCACTCCATTATATAGTCTAATTTCTCTTGCTCCACAGGCTCGCTTTGATAGCCGCGGCAGCTGTATCTCTCTTTTACAAGTTCTAAAAAATTCATATCGCATTATTTTGTGATAATTGACGGGCTTTTATGGAAGTCAAATATCTATTTCTGGTTGTAAAGATAGTGAATTATTTATAAAACTTTGATTAAATCCTTGATTTTTGCGGTGTTTTGTATATGTGTATTGTTATTTTATATAAATTTGCACAGTTAATACAAATGTAAGTGAGTTACATTGTGAAAAATTTGGCAATGTAAGTGAATTACATTTGGAGTGTTATGGAGCAAGGCGACAAGCACGCTTCTGCGTGCCGTGCGAAGCACGAAAGGAGGCGAAGCCTCATAAAACAAGGAGATTTTTCATAAAATTCTTCTTGCTTGTTGTAGAATGTAAACGATTATCATAAAGAATTTTATGAAGAACAAATATATAGATCTTATTGAACAGACCGCTGATTTTCCTACAGAGGAATTTAAGGTAGTGGATAATGAGTTGTATTTCAATGATATACCGCTTATGGATATTATTGAACAGTATGGCACGCCTCTTAGAATTACCTATTTGCCACGCATTGCCAGTCAGATACAGAAGGCAAGGCGTATGTTTAACGTGGCAATGGCTAAGGTTGATTACAATGCAGACTACCACTACTGCTATTGTACCAAAAGCTCCCACTTCTCATTTGTTATGGAAGAGGCTCTCAAAAATGGCGTGAACGTTGAGACTTCATCGGCTTTTGATATAAATTTAATAGAAAGTTTGTATGAATCCGGCGCGTTCAAAAAAGATAATTTCATTATATGTAATGGATTCAAACGTCCTCAGTATATTGAAAATATGCAACGTCTTATCAATGACGGATTTGAAAACCTGGTTGCAATTCTTGATAATAAATTTGAACTTGATTTGCTACTTAAGGGCATGGATAAGAAGTTTAAAGTGGGTATTAGAATAGCATCGGAGGAGGAACCTAAGTTTGATTTCTATACATCGCGTTTAGGTATAAGATATAATGATATTCTTCCATACTATTATGAGAAGATTAAAGATAATCCGCACACTGAACTTAAAATGCTACATTTCTTTATAAATACGGGTATTAAAGACACCGCTTACTACTGGAATGAACTAAGCCGTGCGGTGGAATTGTATTGCGAACTGAAAAAGATTTGCCCTCAGCTTGACAGTCTTGACATAGGTGGCGGTTTCCCAATAGCCACACACCTTGATTATAATTATGACTATGAGTATATGGCTGAGGAGATTGTTGCACTCATTAAGAGCATCTGCCAGCAGAACGGTGTGCCTGAACCAAATATTTTCACTGAATTTGGCTCATTTACAGTGGGCGAGAGTGGTGCTATTCTCTATAGCATTGTGAATCAGAAACAACAGAATGACCGTGAGAGCTGGAATATGATAGACTCTTCCTTTATTACCACGCTGCCAGACACATGGGCTATTAACCAGCGATACATTCTTCTTGCGGTAAACAACTGGGACAAGGAGTATCAGCGTGTACACCTTGGCGGTCTTACTTGTGACAGTGAGGATTTTTACAGTGCAGGCCATAATAACGCCATATTCCTTCCTAAGATAGACCCCGATGCGGAGCAGCCGCAATATATTGGCTTGTTCCATACTGGTGCTTATCAGGAGTCTTTGGCTGGCTTTGGCGGTATTCAGCACTGCCTCATACCGTCTCCAAAACATGTGGTGATAGACGTGGATGAGAATGGTGAGTACTACACCAAACTCTTTGCCAAGGAGCAGAGCTATAAGTCAATGCTAAAAATTTTGGGATACTAGCGCAGTCTCTGGAGCTGCACTGGGTCTTTTGTTACCTGAGGCTTGATATCCTTTTCATAAAGGCGCAGTGCGTTTATGTTCCAAAGAGGCTCTTTAACTTCAGGCTCTGAGTGCATTACATCTTCACTGAAGTTGTACTTTGGACTCACCACATATTGGTTTATGAAATCCACAATGGCAGGTACGTTCTCTCTGAAACCAATAATGGCAACATCGTGGCCAAAGTTTTTATAGCGCATTATTTTATGGCGCCATCCGTTCTTGCTGAACTGTTTTGCAAGAGCGTTTGAGCCGTACATACCTCTGCCAAAAATATCAATCTTGTTGTATCTAACCAGTTTGTCTTTGGTGCCGTGAATGAAGAATGTGGGGGCAGGCTGGTTTTTATATTTCACTTTTGCCCCTTTTATCTTAGCCACAGCTCCTGCAAATGCAATAACACCGCCAAACTTGAAGCCTTCAGGCAGCCGTTTTGCGTATTCATTCCCATTCTGTAGGTAAAAATCAGCTTGTAGTGAAGTTATGGCACCTGCGCTTGAACCAGAAAGTATTATATGTTTAGGGTTTATTTTCAGTTCCTTCGCTTTCCCGATGATAAAATTTGTGGCGTCAATTAAATCTTCAGTAGCTATGTTTATGCTGTATTCCAGCCTGTTAAGCAAGTCAATCACCTTCCCCTCATAATTCTTTAGCCCAAGACGATAGTCAATAGCCACACACACTATACCATGGTTGCAAAGTTGCTCGAAAACCACAACATCGCGCGGCTGACTCTTTGTCCCTGATTTGAATCCGCCGCCAAACATGTATATGAAACAGGGATGCTCACTCAGAGTGTCCTCTGGCATATATACATCCAGATACAGAGTGCTGTCACGCTCAGCGTAAGGGTATGTCACTTTTTTTACAGCCCAGAGATTCAGGCAGATGGCGCAAACAAAAATTAGAGTAGTGTAGAGTCTTTTCATCTTTGAAGGTGTTTTGTCATAAATTATTGCTACAAATTTACATATTTTTCATAACTTCGCAATGTAAAAAAATAACTATGAACCCATTTGGAGATTTTGAAGACCAATACCGTGATTACAGTAGTGCAAAAATTGCAGTTCTGCCGGTACCATACGATAAAACAAGTACTTGGGTAAAGGGTGCCGACAAGGGACCGGAAGCTTTCCTTGAGGCCTCTCTTGCTCTTGAAAACTACGATGTAGAGACCCGCACGGAGGTTTACCGCCAGGGTATTGCCACAATGCCGCCTATTTTCAACGATGAAACCCCAGAGGCGTTATGCGCAGCAGTGGAGAACGCCACACATCATTTGTTCCGTGACGGCAAATTTCCCGTGATGATTGGTGGAAATCACACCTGCTCAATAGGTTCTATCAGAGCAGCAGCATCAAGGTTTAGGAACCTTACAGTATTGCAGCTTGATGCACACTCTGACCTGCGCCCTGAATATGAAGGCACAGAACTCAACCATGCTTGCGTAATGTATCAAGCTCAGAAACTATGTCCCATAACCCAAGTAGGCATACGTAGCCAGTGCATAGAGGAACTCCCTTACGTGCAGGAGGGGCGCATATTCTATGCGCATGAGATTTTTGACAATGACAGCTGGCAGAAACGTGCCGTGGCCACACTCACAGAGAATGTTTACGTAACCATTGACCTTGACGTGTTTGATCCATCAGTGCTGCCGTCAACCGGCACACCAGAGCCAGGCGGACTCACATACTATCAGGTGCTGCACTTCCTGCGCAGCGTGTTCCGCAGCCGCAATGTGGTGGGCGTTGACATCGTGGAGCTTTGTCCTAATCCAACAGACAAGGCCTCAGACTACCTTGCCGCACGTTTGGCATACCAGCTGATGACGTACAAGTTTAATGGATAATGGAAGTAAAAATTGAAGCATCATGGAAAGCGGTATTGCAACCCGAGTTTGACAAGCCGTATTTTAAGAGCCTGACAGACTTTGTGAGGGCGGAGTACGCCACACACACGTGCTATCCGCCTGCGGCTAAGATTTTCAACGCCTTTAACAGCTGTCCGTTCTCTGATGTCAGGGTGGTGATAATAGGGCAGGACCCTTACCATGAGCCAGGGCAGGCCCACGGGTTATGCTTCTCAGTGAATGATGGAGTACAGTTCCCGCCATCGCTGCAAAATATATTTAAGGAGATTAGTACAGAGTTTGG
>ONBO01000059.1 GCA_900316125.1 uncultured Bacteroidales bacterium
ACAGGAGTAATAACAGACCCAAGAACTTTAATGTAAAGAGTATGAGGCAGAAATTCAATATTATAACATCAACGTGCGTACCACTTCCGCTTGAGAATGTGGACACTGACCAGATAATACCGGCACGTTTCCTTAAGGCTACTGATAAGAGCGGATTTGGCGAGAACCTGTTCCGTGACTGGCGTTATGACAAGGAGGGAAACCCTGTAAAGGATTTTGTGCTTAATGACCCTCGCTACGGCGGCTGCATTCTGGTAGCTGGCAAGAACTTTGGCTCCGGTTCATCTCGTGAACACGCGGCTTGGGCTATTGCGGGCTACGGATTCCGTGTGGTTATAAGCTCTTTCTTTGCTGACATTCACAAGAACAATGAGCTTAACAACTTTGTGCTGCCTGTGGTGGTGAGTGAGGATTTCTTAAAGGAGTTGTTCTCCAGCATTGAGAGCAACCCTAAGACTGAGGTTACCGTGGACTTGCCTAACCAGACTGTAACTAACAACTCCACAGGGCGCAGTGAGTTTTTTGAGATTAACGGCTATAAAAAACACTGCCTTATAAACGGTCTTGATGACATAGACTTTCTTTTAGAGAACAAAGACAAGATAGAACAATGGGAACAGCAGAACAGATAATGGCCCATAAGGGTGCGCAACCGTACATAGAGATAATGGACTCCACCCTGCGTGACGGGGAGCAGACTAACGGAGTCTCATTTCTGCCGCATGAGAAATTAGTAATGGCACGTAAACTGCTCGGCGATGTTAACGTTGACCGCATAGAGGTGGCATCGGCGCGCGTGAGTGAGGGAGAGAAGGAGGCAGTGAAGCTAATATGCCGCTCCGCTGCGCAGATTAACGCTCTGGAGCGTGTGGAGGTGCTTGGCTTTGTGGACGGCGGAAAATCCATTGACTGGATTGCTGAGTGCGGAGGCAAGGTGATGAACCTGCTGGCCAAGGGCTCTTTGAAGCACTGCACAAACCAGCTGCACAAAACGCCTGAGGAGCATATCTCAGACATACTTTCAGAAGTGAAATACGCCCGTGAGAAGGGGCTGGAGGTGAACCTCTACCTTGAAGACTGGTCAAACGGCATGAAGGACTCGCCTAAGTACGTGTTCCAGCTTGTGGACGCACTTGCTGAGTCTGGTATACGCCGCTTCATGCTGCCTGACACGCTTGGTGTGATGAACCCGTTGCAGGTTATAGAGTACATGCGCAAGATGCGCCGCCGCTACCCTGCCCTGCTCTTTGACTTCCATGCCCACAATGATTATGACCTTGCCGTGTCAAACACTCTTGCTGCCGTGCTGAGCGGCGCCCAAGGTGTTCACGTTACGGTGAACGGACTGGGTGAGCGCTGTGGCAACGCTCCGCTGGCAAGCGTGCAGGCCATACTGAAGGACCAGATTCACGCACGCACCGGCATAGTTGAGAATGAGCTGAACGGTATTAGCCGTATGGTGGAGGGCTACAGCGGCATAGCAGTGGCACCAAACCAGCCTATCGTGGGAGAGCATGTATTCACACAAGTGGCGGGCGTACATGCTGACGGCGATACAAAGGACCGCCTCTACTACAATGAACTTATGCCAGAGCGTTTTGGCCGCAAGCGTGAGTATGCGCTTGGCAAAAACAGCGGCAAGGCTAACATAGCCAAGAATCTTGAGGAGTTAGGGCTTGACCTCACCCCCGAACAGACGCGCCGTGTTACTGAGCGTATTACTGAGCTCGGCGATAAGAAGGAGGTGGTGACTCAGGAGGACCTGCCGTACATTGTGAGTGATGTTCTCAAACATGATGACACTAATGAGAAGGTGAAACTTATAAGCTACATGGTGTCAACCGCCTACGGCCTGAAGCCGGGCGCTAATCTGCGTATGGAGATCAACGGTCAGCAGTATGAGGCGAGCGCCACTGGTGACGGTCAGTATGACGCATTTGTGAACGCTCTGCGCTACATATACAAGAAGTACCTGAACCGCACGTTCCCTGTACTGAGCAACTATCAGGTGTCAATACCGCCTGGCGGTAGGTCTGACGCTTTGGTGCAGACCATTATCACTTGGGACAACAACGGCAAGCCGCTCCGCACCCGCGGCCTTGACGCTGACCAGACTGAAGCCGCTATAAAGGCGACGTTTAAGATGCTAAATATTATCGAGAATTAATAACAGGTGAACCAGTGAACCGTGGAATCGGTGAACCGAAATATTCGATTAACCGATTAACCGATTGACCGATTAAACAAATTAGGATTATGAACTTAAAAATTGCAGTACTCTCTGGTGACGGAATAGGACCGGAGATTATGAAACAAGGCGTGGCTGTACTTGACGCCATAGCAAAAAAATTTGGACACACATTTGAGTATGAAGAGGCTATATGCGGAGCACACGCCATATATGAGGTGGGAGACCCCTACCCTGACTCAACCCATGAGGTGTGTATGCGTGCTGACGCTGTACTCTTTGCCGCAGTAGGCGACCTGCGTTTCGACAATGACCCTACCGCCAAGGTACGCCCTGAGACTGGTCTGCTGGCCATGCGTAAGAAGCTCGGGCTTTACGCCAACATTCGCCCGGTAGCCACATTTGACTGCCTGCTTCACAAATCACCGCTGAAGGACGAGCTGATAAAGGGCGCTGACTTTGTGGTAATACGTGAGCTTACTGGCGGAATGTACTTTGGTGAGAAGTATCAGGATAATGACAAGGCCTACGACACAGACATCTACACCCGCCCTGAGATTGAGCGTATTCTGCGTGTAGGTTTTGAGACCGCCCTCAAGCGCAAGAAACACCTCACCGTGGTTGACAAGGCCAATGTGCTGGCATCTTCACGTCTGTGGCGCCAGATTGCCAAGGAGATGGAGTCTCAGTACCCCGATGTAACCACTGACTACATGTTTATTGACAACGCATCTATGCGCGTGCTCACTGAGCCACGCTTCTTTGACGTGATAGTTACGGAGAACACCTTTGGAGACATTCTTACAGATGAGACCTCATGCATTACAGGCTCAATGGGCCTGCAGCCTTCATCATCGCTGGGCGAGCACACCCCTCTCTTTGAGCCTGTACACGGCTCATGGCCTCAGGCTGCGGGACAGAATCTTGCCAACCCGCTGGCGCAGATTCTCTCTGCCGCCATGCTGCTGGAGCACTTCAATCTAAACAAGGAGGGCGCGCTTATACGTGAAGCCGTAGACGCTTCACTAAAAGAAAATGTGCGCACACCCGAAATTCAAGTTGAAGGCGGCGCACATTACGGAACCAAAGAGGTTGGTGAGTGGATTGTTAACTATATCAATCAATAATCCTTACACCACCCTTATCTGCAGAACTTACAAGTGAGGCGTAAGCCCTAAGAGACTTAGGAACCACACGGTCACGCTTAGCGGTGAACGCCTCCTTACCACGAGCCTCCTCTTTCTGGCGGCGTGCGGCAAACTCTTCATCACTTACAAGTGCGTTTATACTGCGGCTTGGTATATCAATTTCAATAATATCACCATTCTGTACAAGACCTACGTTACCGCCAGCGGCAGCCTCTGGTGACACGTGTCCTATGCTAAGACCCGATGTTCCGCCTGAGAAGCGTCCGTCTGTTACAAGGGCACAAGCCTTACCAAGGTGCATTGATTTAATGTATGATGTAGGATATAGCATCTCCTGCATTCCAGGGCCGCCCTTAGGACCTTCAAATGTGATGAACACAACATCGCCGGCCTGAACCTTGCCGCCAAGAATGCCCTCGCAGGCCTCCTCCTGTGACTGGAACACAACTGCCTTGCCTTTGAAGTGCCAGATACTCTCATCAACACCTGCTGTCTTGATTACGCAGCCGTCTTTTGCAATATTGCCTTTAAGAACTCCAAGTCCGCCATCCTTAGTGTAGGCGTGCTCAAGGTCACGGATGCAACCTGCGGCACGGTCTGTGTCAAAGCTGTCAAACTTGGCGTCCTGTGAACCAAGCACTATGTTGAACTTACGGCCAGGGGCGCTGCTATAGATACGTTTTGCCTCTGCAGAAGGCTCTGCGCAGGTTATGCTGTATTCCTTGATTGCCTCACCAAGTGTAAGTCCGTCAACACGCTTTGCGTTTGTGTGGAGCAGACCGCCCTTCTCAAGGCACTCCATAATGCCAAGGATACCACCGGCACGGTTAACATCCTGTACGTGATACATCTGTGTGTTTGGCGCAACCTTGCAAAGGCATGGGGTCTTGCGTGAGAGTGCGTCAATGTCATCCATTGTGAAGTTAACGCCAGCCTCATGAGCTATGGCAAGCAGGTGGAGCACTGTGTTTGTAGAGCCGCCCATTGCTATGTCAAGGGTCATTGAGTTCAGGAACGCCTCACGGGTGGCAATGTTAAGAGGCAGAACGCTCTCATCGCCGTCCTGATAATATTTGTACGCGTTCTTAACTATAAGAGCAGCGGCGTCCATAAAGAGTTTGCGACGGTTTACGTGTGTAGCCACGATGGTGCCGTTACCAGGCAGAGCCATACCCAAAACCTCATTGAGGCAGTTCATTGAGTTGGCGGTGAACATACCTGAGCAGCAGCCGCAACCTGGGCAGGCGGCACGCTCTATCTGCTCAACGTCTGCATCGCTGACGGTAGGATCAGCACTCTGAACCATGGCGTCTATAAGGTCAAGGTGGCGTTTGCCCCACTCGCCTGCCTCCATTGGACCTCCCGATACAAACACTGTAGGGATATTTAGTCTCATGGTGGCCATCAGCATACCCGGGGTTATCTTGTCACAATTGCTTATGCAAATCATGGCGTCTGCCTTGTGGGCGTTCACCATATACTCCACGCTGTCAGCTATGATATCGCGGCTTGGAAGTGAGTAGAGCATACCGTCATGACCCATTGCAATACCGTCATCAATGGCTATTGTGTTGAACTCTGCGGCAAAACAGCCAAGACGCTCAATCTCCTTCTTTATCTCCTGACCTATCTCATGCAGATGCACGTGACCTGGTACAAATTGTGTAAATGAGTTTACTATAGCAATAATTGGCTTTCCAAGTTGCTCTTTCTTCATTCCGTCAACAACCCATAGGGCTCTGGCTCCCGCCATACGGCGGCCCTCAGTGCATATAGCACTCCTAAGTTTGTTCTTCATTTTTTGCTACAATTAGAGTTTCCGCAAAGTTATTCAAAAAAAAACAACATAATATTGTTATTCTATAAAAAATCACTACATTTGTAGTTCGAACTACGATGCAGAAATGTGTTTGAAATAAACTTTAACCAACATATTATATGGAAAGCAATTTAATTGAAGATGTTCGCTCAAAAGCACAGGTGTGGCTCAACGGCGACTATGATGCAGAGACCAAGAAGAAGGTTCAGGAGATGCTTGACGCTGAGGACTCCACAGAACTTATAGAGTGTTTCTACAAGGATTTGGAGTTTGGTACTGGAGGTCTGCGCGGCATCATGGGCGTGGGTACAAACCGTATGAACATATATACCGTGGGCGCTGCAACCCAGGGTCTTGCAAACTATCTGCGCAAGAACTACGGTAAGAGCGCAGAGATTAAAGTGGTTGTAGGCCATGACTGCCGTAATAACAGCCGCCTGTTTGCAGAAACCACAGCAAACATCTTCTCAGCAAATGGCATAAAGGTGTTCCTTTTTGAAGACCTGAGACCAACCCCTGAAATTTCATTTGCTATACGCGAGCTTGGCTGTCAGAGCGGTGTGGTTGTAACTGCAAGCCACAACCCTAAGGAGTACAACGGCTACAAGGCATACTGGGAGGATGGTGCACAGGTAATTCCACCTCATGACACTGGCATAATTTCAGAAGTTAACAAGATTAAAGATATTAAAGATATTAAGTTCCAAGGAGACCCTTCACTCATTGAGATTATAGGTGAGAACATAGACCGTGTATATCTGAACAAGATTAAGGCTCTGAGCCTCTCTCCTGATGTGGTTGCTCGCCAGAAGGACCTCAAGATAGTTTACACTCCTATCCACGGAACTGGTATCACTCTTATACCACGCGCTCTCAAGATGTTTGGCTTTGAGAATGTTTATGGCGTGGATTCACAGAACGTCATAAGCGGAGACTTCCCTACTGTGGTTTCTCCAAACCCAGAGGAGCCTGCAGCTTTGAAGCTTGCTGTTGAGCGTGCAAAAGAGATTGACGCTGACATTGTTATGGCTTCAGACCCTGATGCTGACCGCATGGGTATTGCTGTTAAGAATGACAAGGGAGAGTGGATTCTTATGAACGGTAACCAGACCGCCCAGATGTTCATTTACTATCTCATCCGCCGTAACAAGGAGCTTGGCAAACTTAAAGGAAATGAATATATAGTTAAGACTATTGTAACCACAGAGCAGATTGCCGCCATGGCAAAAGCCTACAAGGTTCCTTACTTTGATGTTTACACAGGCTTTAAGTGGATTGCCAACGTAATGCGTGAGCAGGAGGGCAAGAAACGCTACATTGGTGGTGGCGAGGAGAGCTACGGATTCCTTGTTCAGGATTTTGTACGTGACAAGGATGCTGTTTCAGCCTGCGTTATGATGGCTGAGATTTGCGCTTGGGCAAAGGATAACGGCAAGAGCCTCTATGAGCTTATTCAGGATATCTACCTTGAGTTCGGCTTCTCTAAGGAGAAGGGAATCTCAGTGGTTAAGAAAGGCAAGGCTGGTGCTGAGGAGATCAAGAAGATGATGACTCAGCTGCGTTCATGCCCACCTGAGGAGATTGCCGGTTCTAAGGTTGTGGTTATTAAGGACTACGCATCGCTGCGCCGCATAGATTTGGTATCTGGCACATCCAC
>ONBO01000057.1 GCA_900316125.1 uncultured Bacteroidales bacterium
CAGTTCTCCGTCAAAATCCGCATCGCCCGTGGGCAAAGACTCACGGTCATAATTAACAGTCACACCTATCTGGTTAGTAACCAGTTTCTTCTCCACAAGACTCAGAGCCATGGCGTCCGCCATCTCCTTAATCACCACCTTCGCCTTCTTGAAGGTGTACGGCTCAGAGAGCACCTGTCCGCTGCTAAACGAGTTAGTTTCAGGCCTGTAAGCCTTTACAGCCTCAATGGTGCACGGTTCCCAGCCCCAGGCATGGTCTATGAGCAGTTCAGCATTCACGCCAAACATCTTGTATAGCACAGACTCACGCTCAATGGAGCATCGAGCCACATCACCCATAGTATATACGCCTATCTGATTCAGGCGGTTGACTATGCCGCGCCCCACTCTCCAGAAATCCGTGAGCGGAGTGTGAGTCCAGAGCTGGCGGCGGTAACTCATCTCATCAAGCTCCGCAATACGCACCCCGTCTTTATCGGCAGGAATATGTTTGGCCACAATGTCCATAGCCACCTTGCAAAGGTAGAGATTAGTGCCAATGCCAGCCGTGGCAGTTATCCCAGTGGTTTTCAGAACATCACGTATCATGGTCATGGCAAGTTCATGCGCCGTCATCTTGTATGATTTAAGATACGCCGTAACATCAATAAAAACCTCATCAATGGAATAGACATGTACATCCTCCTCCGATACATACTTCAAGTACACTTTAAAAATCTTGTTGCTGTACTGTAGGTAGTGCGCCATTCTGGGAGGTGCCACAATATAGTCTAACGCAAGCTGAGGGTTAGTCTTAAGCTCCACATCGTCAGAAGACTTGCCATGCAACCTGAAATCAGGCGTGGCAAGCTGCCTTTTCTCATTGACCTCACGCACACGCTGCACCACCTCAAAGAGGCGCGCCCTGCCACCTATGCCATACGCCTTAAGGCTGGGTGACACCGCCAGACAAATTGTCTTGTCAGTACGGCTCTTGTCTGCCACCACCAGATTTGTGGTAAGCGGGTCAAGCCCCCTCTCCACACACTCCACTGATGCGTAGAAAGATTTAAGGTCAATGGCTATGTAAGATCTCTCACTCATTCTGACCACGAAGATAGAGCTTTTTAGTTGAAAGTTAAAAGTTGAAAGTTAAAAGTTATCACCAACAAACTTCAATTTTCAACTTTCAATTTTCAATTTTCAATTAAATATATGTACTTTTGCACCCTGAAATTTGGAGTAACACAATAAATTATGGAAAAAGTTAGTTATGCATTAGGGCTTAGCATAGGAAATAACCTGCTGAGCAGTGGTATTAAGGATATGAACCTTGAGCAGTTCACAAAAGGAGTGTCAGATGTGCTGAAAGGCGCCACACCAGATATGAAGTATGATGAGGCCAAAAAGATTCTTGACAAATTCTTTACAGAACTTGCAGACAAGATAAACAGCCAGAACATAGCCGTGGGCAAGGCGTTCCTTGAGAAAAACAAGAAAGAAGAGGGCGTGATAGAGCTTCCAAGCGGCCTTCAGTACAAAGTACTTAAGGAAGGAAACGGCAAAAAGCCAAAAGCAACTGACAAAGTTCGCTGCCATTATGAGGGAATGTTACTTGATGGCACGGTTTTTGACAGCTCTATTAAACGTGGCGAGCCTGCCGTATTTGGTGTAAACCAGGTTATACAAGGCTGGGTTGAGGCATTGCAGCTTATGCAGGAGGGCTCCAAGTGGAGACTCTTCATACCATCAGAGATGGCATACGGCGCACGCGGCGCAGGCAACTCAATACCGCCTCACGCCACACTTATTTTTGATGTTGAACTTATATCAGTTGAGAGTTGAAAATTATTCGATTAACCGATTAACCGAATCACCATTGATAATATGAAAAGTAAAACTATAATATTATTTGCAGCCTTGCTTGCATCGGCGGTAGCCTTTGCAAAACCAGCCGCCAAGAAGGACAAAAAGGCAAAGCAGGCTGAGCCAGAGGTAGTGCTTGCAACCAAAGTTGACACAGCCAGTTACGCCATGGGAGTGGCCATAGGCCAGCAGATGCTTGACAACCTTGAGAAAGGCAACTATAATAAAGGCGTTTACGCCAAGGCCTTCTGCGATGTCATCTTTGGCAACCCCACCCTTATGAGTTCTGACAGCGCCACCAGATACATGATGCACTATGTGAGTGAGATGCAGAAGGAAGCCACCAGAAAGAACCGTGAGGCGTCAGCCAAGTTCCTTGAGGATAACGCCAAGCGTGAAGGCGTAGTGACCACAGCTTCAGGTCTGCAGTACCAGGTGGTTAAGATGGGCGACGGCGAGAAGCCAAACGCAAACAGCAGGGTGACAGTAAATTATGAAGGATTCCTTGTTGACGGCACCAAGTTTGACAGCTCAATTGACCGTGGCGAGCCAACATCGTTCGCACTGAGCGGCGTGATACAAGGCTGGTCAGAGGCACTGCAACTTATGCCAGTAGGCAGCAAGTTCACCATATACCTGCCATACCAACTCGCATACGGAGAGCGCGGAGCCGGCGATGTCATCCCACCCTACTCCACACTTATTTTTGAAGTAGAACTTATATCTATAGACAAATAACAAACTAATTATAAAATTATGAAAAAACTTATTTTTGCGTGCCTCGCAGCAGCACTTGCCGCCGGCACATTTACAAGCTGCAAGAACACATCAGCAGAAGTTAGGAATGATGTAGATTCAATCTCATACGCAGCAGGCGTTATGTATTCAGACGGCCTTCTTGATTACCAGATCAACCGTAACGGCCTTGATTCTGCATACGTAAAAGAGTTTATCAAGGGTATTCAGGACGGAGCTAAAGATAAGAGCGCCAAGGAGAAAGCTTACAACGCAGGTCTTATGATTGGTGACCAGATCAAGAACCAGATTTTCCCAATGATTAACGAGCAGATACTTGGCAATGACTCAGCCAGAGTTGTAAACGAGGAGGTCTTCTTTGACACATTCATCCGCGCACTCAACGGTGAGGCCATGGACATGACATCCGACAAAGCTCAGATTTTCATCCGTGAGGCTTCAGAGAAGAACCATGAGAAGCAGATGGAGGCTCAGTACGGAGCAAACAAGGCTGCCGGCAAGGCATGGCTTGAGAACAACAAGACCGCAGATGGCGTAGTTACCACAGAGAGCGGACTCCAGTACAAGATTATCAAGCTTGGTAACGGAGAGAAACCATCAGCCACAGACCGCGTAGTATGCAACTATCGTGGCACACTTATTGACGGTACAGAGTTTGACTCATCATACAAGCGCAACGAGCCAACCACATTCGCCCTTAACAGCGTAATCCCAGGTTGGACAGAAGGCTTCCAGCTTATGCCTGCAGGCTCTAAGTTTGAGCTCTACGTTCCATACGAGCTTGCCTACAAAGCACAGGACCGTGGCAACATCAAGCCATTCTCAACCCTTATATTTGAAGTTGACTTCATCAAGATAGAGAAATAATCAAGCCACTGCATCATCAAAAATAGGAGCGCCGCAAGTGTTGTGGCGCTCCTATTTTTTTAGGGCATCCCTTTTCTTAAACAAATTCCAATTGAGACAGTTCCAATCTGCAATCCAGCCAGACTCATCTTGCTCCTATACAACTGAAGAAAACTCTCGGCATCATATTTGAAAGAAAAATCCAGTTCTGGACAGCCATAGTACTCACGAGCTTCTTTGTATGATTCAATAAAATCCTGCTTGGCCTCCTCTGCAGAAATACCATAACCTAACAATGTAAAACCATCAAACTTTTCAGTAGTGTATGCTGAAAATGATTTTGCCTCTGCACACTCAATTACTACCAACACTGTTCTTTTGTTGCCATAAGCTTACACTTCTTGTTCTGCAAAAATAATCAAACCAAATTTATTTGCCAAACTTTTATCAAAAACTAAATTTGCAATGAGAAATTTACACATTTTACATATATGTAAAATAAAATCATTAATTTTGCAGAGTTAAACAGAGATAGGCAAATATAGCAATATGAGCACAATAAAGTCAAAATTCAACGCAATGGTGAACGACGTTCCGAATCATATAAAAAGAGAGGTGGACATGGAGTTCGCAATATCAAACCGCATAGAATCACTGATGAGGGAGAAGAACATCACAAAGGTTGAATTGGCCAGAGCAACAGGAAAGCGACCTAATGAGATAACCCGATGGCTTAGTGGACAGCACAACTTCACAATCCGCACGCTATCTCTCTTGTCAACATACTTTGGCACACCACTTATAAATATCGAAGGATAAAACTAAAACTTTGCAACATTATGGAAAACACACCAGCAAAAAACAATAACGGCGGCTCCCACTGGGGCGGATGGTTCGGAATGATACTTGCCGTGGCATACACACTTCTGCCAGCAGACCTTTTGCCAGACGCAATACCACTTGGCGGCTGGATAGATGACACCACCGTGCTACTTGCAGGCATCCTTAACCTTGTACAGTCATATTTAGGAGAAAGCCACGCCTACGCTGCCAAGATAGTGAAATACCTGAAATGGACTGTAATTCTACTCGGCATACTCATCATAGCAATCCTCGCCCTCACAGGCGTTCTAATCTACAATGCAGTAAACTAAAAGCCGCCACCACCCGTGAACTGGGCAGTGGCGGTTTTTATATTCAATTGATTTATTCTACGGAACGACAACCTTCACTACCTCATCTCCCACAGTAACCACATACACCCCTGCGGTTGGCACAGGATTTGAAACTTGTGTGCCTGCGGTGTTGTAGATGCGGATGTCAGAGGCATCAACACCTGTAACAGAAATGTTTTTACCATTTACAGATACGGACTGTTTAAGAGAACTTCCACCTGTTTTATCAGATGATTCCAGCGCTTCCGTCGGAATATCTTCAGTGATAAACGTACCAGAATAAGAACTAAGAACTTCTTCATTAGAATCTAAAGCCTTAACTCTATAGCCGTATTCCACTCCAGATTCCAAATCAGTAATCTCATACCTGTATCCGTTTGCTGTTGATGAGCCATATCTTAACTCTGCACCTCTTGTGGAAGCGTTATATGGGAACTCTATACTCAAGAGCTGCCCTTCAGAATTGAACAACAACGAACAAATAACACGTTCTCCATTTGTAATCTCAATACTGTAAGAATCAGCACCCTCTTCTATCTTCCATGTAATAAAAACCGATGATGAAGTTGGCTCTGCCACAGCCTCTTCAACCACATCTGTCACTGCCTCAGCCTCAACGCATTCAATTTTTCTAAACTGACGGAACACCACATCAGTCATATAGACCATCACCCTGTCACATGGGACATAAAGTGTTGCCGTCTTGTAATTCTCAAAACATTTGGTATCATCAGTTGGCGGAACAAAAGACAGGCAAGTCACTTTCTTTAACGCAGAGCATCCTGCAAACGCACCATCGCCTAACTCTTCTACGTTACTTGGTATAACCACCGATGTAAACCCAGTGCAGCCACTAAAGGCATTGCTTCCAATCTCAGAGACACTGACAGGTATATTTATAGCGGTTAGAGAGGTGCAATCCATAAATGCACCAGAACCAATTGCCGTTACCCCTTTTTCAATCTCAACATTGGGAATATTAGAGCAACCACTGAACAGATTATTAGGTATTTGTTTAATGTTCTTAGGAAACTTGATTGCGTTTGATATATTACTGCACCCCATAAATGCTCCACTTCCAATGGAAATAATATTTTCTGGCAACTGTATCGATGTCAAGCCAGAGCAACCATTAAACGCATTTTCGCCAATCTCAGTTACACCCTCTGGAATTTCAATGGATGTAAGTGTAGCACAATCCTTAAATGCTCCTGCACCTATGGTTGTTATATCTTGGCTATATTCAACCGAAGGTATTTTTGAGCATCCGTTAAACAGATTAGCGGGTATCTGCGTGATGCTTTCAGGAACCTTAATAGCATTTGATATGTTACTGCAACCAGAGAACGCACCTTGTCCAAGATAAACAAGGTTTTCCGGTATCTCCACAGATGTGAGTCCCGAGCAGCTTTGAAATGCATAACTACCTATAGAATCTACGCTTGCAGGGATCTCTATTGATGTCAACTTTGACATCCCACTAAATAGTCGATCCGGAATTGTTTTCACATTATTCCCAAGAATTATCTCTTTAACACTATTGCCACTCAAGGCTGAAGATATTAATCGCAAATTTGCAGCGTTCCATTTTAGAGTTTTCAAGTTAGAACAACCATTAAGCGCATCCCTCCCCATATATGTAAGATTTCCTGCAATCTCAATAGATGACAGATTGTTGCAATTTTGAAATGCACAATTTCCTATGGACGTTATAGCATTGCTGTATTCAATTGAAGGAATCTTTGAACATCCATTGAACAGATAAGCGGGTATCTGCGTGATGCTTTCAGGAACCTTTATAGCATTTGAAATATTACTGCAACCAAAGAACGCACCTTGCCCAATATAAACAAGGTTTTCCGGTATCTCCACAGATGTGAGTTCCGAGCAGTTTTGAAATGCGTAATCACCTATAGACTTAACACTGTTTGGGATTAACAATGAAGTCAAACTGCTACAACGGATAAATGCCGCATTCCCTATGGATGTCACACTGCTTGGAATTGATATTTCCTCAAGTGCAGAACAGTTCATAAAATCTTCATCCGATATAGCGACAACACCTCTCGGCAACTTTATTGAAGTAAGCTTATTGCACCCAGAAAAGACTCCAGTTCCCCACGAATCAACCTCGTCTGGCAAGGTTATTGTTGCAAGATTGTGGCAATTGGCAAAAGCCGAGTTGCCAATGGACTTAACGCTGTTTGGGATTTTTATTTCCTCAAGTGCAGAAAACCCCTTGAACTCATTCTCTGCTATAGCAATAACACCTTCTGGCAACTTTATTGAAGTAAGCTTATTGCACCCAGAAAAGACTCCCGTCCCCCATGAATCAACCTCGTCCGGCAAAGTTATTGTTGCAAGATTGCTGCAATTAGCAAAAGCTGAGTTGCCAACGGACTTAACGCTGTTTGGAATCTTTATTTCATCAAGTGCAGAAAGAAAAGACTCCCGCCCCCCACGAATCAACCTCGTTCGGCAAGGTTATTGTTGCAAGATTGCTACAATTAGCAAAGGCTAAATTTCCAATGGACTTAACACTGTTTGGGATTGACAACGATGTTAAACCACTGCAACCGCTAAACGCTGAATTTCCAATGGAGGTAATACCTTCTGGCCACTCTATATTTGAAAGTGCAGAGCAACCGCTAAATTCATTGTCGGAAATATTAATTACGCCAGCAGGAAACTTTATAGAAGAAAGTTTTTTGCACCCAGAAAAGACTCCCGTCCCCCACGAATCAACCTCGTCTGGCAAAGTTATTGTTGCAAGATTGCTGCAATTAGCAAAAGCTGAGTTGCCAACGGACTTAACGCTGTTTGGAATCTTTATTTCATCAAGTGCAGAAAGAGTTTGGAATCTTTATTTCATCAAGTGCAGAAAGACCCTTGAACTCATTATCAGCTATGGCAGTAACACCTTCCGGCAACTTTATTGAAGTGAGTTTATTGCATCCAGAAAAGACTCCCGTCCCCCATGAGTCAACCATGTCTGGTAAAACTATTGTCTCAAGGTTGCTACAATTTGAGAAAGCTATATTCCCAACAGATTTTACACTATTGGGAATCACAAGAGATCTCAATTCCCGACATAAGCCAAAGGCACCAAATCCTATGGATGTAACACCTTCTGGAATCTCCAATGTCTCCAAATTTAGGCATCCATTAAAAGCGTTATCTTCTATTGTCTGTACAAGATTATTGATTTCAATAACTTTCAACGATTCATTCCCAGAACAAAACATAGCTACTGATTCTATATCATTTCCAAAAACAAGTCTTTGAACTTTACTTTGTGGAAATATAGATTCAAGATCAGAATACATAAGGCTATTTGCGTTCCAAAAAACAGTTTTTAGACTTCTACAGTCATCAAATGCGCCATGCACAATAAATGTAACACTATTAGGGATCTCAATTTCTACAAGAGAAATAAGATCGTTATACTCTTCTTGCGGTATAACTTGTACACAATCTGGAATTCTTAAGGATGTGAGGTTCACACATCCCTTAAAAATGTGATTGCCCCAAGAGTTAATTTTTTCAGGCAACTTAATTGTTGTCAGATTACTACAACCATTAAATGCTTCATTAGATATTGATTTAATACTATTTGGCAAAATGACAGAAATTATATTACTTAAATTTTTGAAAGCACTACGTCCTATTAAAGTTACATTATATGCAGACCCATTATATATAACATTCTCTGGAACAACGACATCTGTTATAGAATTATCACATCCTATTACAGCCACAGTCTTTCCATCAGAAGAGCTATATTTTATACCGTCAACAGCAAAATCTACAGACCAGACGACACCTATGTTGAGTGCAGACAAAAGCAAAATGGTAAATATTTTTTTCATAGCATTCTGAGTTTAAATATCACTTAGCTGACAGCTCTTTCAATAAAACATCTATATGAACGGCTTTTACCCTATCTTTGCCAAACACATCACTTAGACAACATTTTATACTCTCCGATTTATCTTCTTCTAAATAACTAAACACAACTGGCACGCCAGGTAACACACTTGCTATTTTCTTAAAGTATGGGATATCTACTGGAGCTATTGAGTGACCGATGATATAAATATACTTACATTCAGTAATTTTTTTGAAAAAATCATCGTTCTGACATATATATGTTTCCACCTTCTTCCTTAAATCTTCCAATAAACATCCATATACACTTTTGACGCTGTCATAATCTGCTCCAGCTACTCGTTCACATGCAATACGTACTTGTTCTGTTGATAACAAATCATCCATTACACTCTTATTCAACCCATGTCCAAAAACAGGCATTGTCACCCCATCTACACATTTATTATGTATATAACAAATATTAGCAGCAGGAATAGAATATGTGGATTCAAGAATATCTGTGTAATTAAAATTTAAATAATAATCTTCAACAGAGAGTTGCATCTGTGGCGTCACAACTTTATTACTTAAGGTGACTTGTACCCATTCCATAAATAAAGAACGAATATCTGTTACAAGAGTATCGCAAGCATTTTCCAAAAAAGTGTAAGGGTCAAGAGCTCTTTCTGGATGTTCTTTTGCCAATCTCATTTGGTACTCCAAATTAGCTTCTATACTATGTTGCACATTGAAGTCTCCTAAATTTTGTTCAAATTCACTCCACAAATAAGAAGGATCTCCATAGCCAAACATTCTTCCAATCCTGTCGTATTCATCAGGATTGTTAGCTTGAACATACTTCAAAAAATAGCTGTAGCT
>ONBO01000056.1:0-7293 GCA_900316125.1 uncultured Bacteroidales bacterium
CACTTCATTCAGGATGACGTTCGCCATTAAGCGTTCACGTATGGACATAAAAAAAGCGGGACTCCTTAGTTGCAGTTCCGCTAGTTGAGGCCTTCGCATGCCCTGTATTTTGATTACATCCATACGGAGGAAGCGCTAATCTACCTTCAGTCCTCTCATTTTTATGTAGGCGGAAAGGGTGTTGCGGTCCACTTTGCAGCGGCGGGCTATGGAGCGCAGGGAGTGCTTGCGCCTCAGCAGGAAGCAAATCAAATCCTCCTTTTTTGAAAGTTTGTACTTGTCAGGGGCGTTACGGCTGCCCTTGGGCCTACCAAGTTTCACACCTTCAGCCTTCTTGCGCGCAAGAGCCTCCTTGGTACGCTGGCTTATAAGGTTACGCTCTATCTCAGCGCTCAGCCCAAAGGCAAACGCCAAAACCTTGCTCTGAATATCCTCCCCCAGGCGGTAGTTATCCTTGATGGTCCATACACGGCACTCTCTGTTCATGCAGATGTTAAGAATCTCCATAATCATAAAGAGGTTACGCCCCAGGCGTGAAAGTTCACTGCAGATAATTATGTCATCTTTATGAACCTTTTTAAGCAGTGTGCCCAGCTGTCGCTTGTTGTAGACTTTGGTGCCGCTGATGGTCTCCTCTATCCAGTCATCAACGTGAATTCTCTTGTTCTCACAGAATCTGTTAATTTCAAAACGTTGGTTCTCAACAGTTTGTTTGTCACTGCTGACCCTAATGTACCCGTAAATCATAGCATTAAATCTTAAATAGTTAAACAAATTAACCAAATTTAAGCAACGATACGGAGATTACATAACTTAGATTGAGTTTTCTGACCTTATCTGTGTGGAAGATATCGGGAAAGTGGGAGCTCCGGTAAGAAGTTTCATTGACGGATATTTCTCTTCGATGAGAGACTCAGCATCATAGCCTGGGCGTGGATATACAAGTATCGGGTGTTTTTCAAGTATCTCTTTATAGCCGTACCAGCGGTCAAAAACAAAGACATTGTCTGAGCCTATTATAAGAGTGAACTCTATGGCTGGATACATCTGCTCAAGCACATTTAATGTGTTTAGTGTGTAGGACGGAACAGGAAGCTGCATCTCAATGTCACACACCTTTATGTTTGGCATGGTGGCTGTGGCCTCACGAGCCAAACGCAGGCGTGTCTCATCATCCATAAGGTCTGAGCGTTTTTTCAGCGGATTCTGCGGTGACACCATTAGCCAGATCTGCTGAACATCTGTATTTTCAAGAATGAACTGCGCAAGCCCAGTGTGACCGTAGTGTATTGGGTTGAAGGAGCCGCCAAAGAGCCCCACCTTTTTTATAGAGGCGGCGTCTGCTCCCAACCAGCGGTCTACAGCGGGAGTCTCACCTGTCCAGAAACTGGCGGACAATTCTTCCTGCTTCTTCTGTGGCTTCCTGTAGGTTATCATTTACCACTATTTTGTCAAACTCCGATGCAAAACTAATCTCATATTCAGCCTTACGCACACGCTCATCTATCACATCAGGAGCATCTGTGCCCCTGCCCTCAAGGCGGCGGCGCAGCTCCTCAATGCTTGGCGGCATAATGAATATGGTAAGGGCGGCATCGCCGTACTGCTTTTTAATGTTCAGTCCACCTTTTACGTCAACGTCAAACACAGTGGCGTTACCCTTGCGGTCTATGCGTTCAATCTCACTCTTGAGCGTGCCGTAGAACCTACCCTCATAAACCTCCTCATACTCCACAAAATCACCTTTGGAAATGCGTGAGCGGAACTCATCGGCCGTGAGGAAATAGTACTCCACACCATCCTGCTCACTGCCACGCGGGGCACGACTGGTGGCGCTGATGGAGAACTCCATTCTAAGGTTCTCCTTTAGCAGTGCATTTATTATTGTGCTTTTGCCAGACCCTGACGGGGCTGAGAATATTATTAGTTTCATAAAGCTGGTTATTTCAACAAAATCATCAATTCTTATAATAATAATCAATAATAATAGTTGTAGTGGCGGTAATACCATTATGAGCCTTAGCCTCTATTATACATACGTCCCCATCCCTTGCCGTCCCTATAGACAGCATACCGTCTTCAGATAGACGGAAACCACCTGAAGATTGTTTAATACTGAGTGTTATATCCTGATAGCATGCGTGTTCAGGACGTACACTCGCTGTAATATGACAGGTTTCATTAGGGGCTCGCAAATATGCCATAGTGGGGTTCAACCAAATATACTCAACCGGCACATCTTCAACTGTAACAGATGAAGCCCCTATTACACCGTCAACAGTACAAGATATAGTGGTTGTACCTGGATAAAAAGATGTTACAACACCATTCTGATCTACCGTAGCCACACTCTCATTTGATGATTTCCAAACCACTTTTGAGTATGGAGCATCTTCAGGCTCTACAGTAAACGACAGAGTACTCTGCTCCCTTCCAGACATGGAATATTGGGAATGTTTCATCTTTACCTTTGTCACAACCAGTTTACTTACAGTTACCTTAAACTGGTGGTCCGTCATGGGTACTGAGCCGTATAACATTGGAGTAACCACAACCTCTCCAGGTTTTACACCTGTAACAATGCCCTTACTATCTATGGTGGCAATCTTTTCATCACTGCTCTTATAAGTAATGACTGACATATCAAACACGGACGGCTCAACCTTGTATTTTACTTTGACAGATCTTGTCTCAATGAGTTCCACATCGGAGTATAGCAAAGACTCAAGAGTAATCTCATCATTGCTTACACAACGAACGCTCTTACCACTATTCTTGCTATTATTGGCATTTTCCTTACTTACATAAAGGTCAAGCAGGTCTGTGTTATATGCCAACACCCCACTCACAGCGTAATTGCTACCATTAGCGTCAGCAGTCCAAAATTCTGTAAGATAACCTGTATAGGAGACATTCCGGGAAAGAGAGCGTCCTGCCGGATAACCGGCAAAGCCAAACTTATCTGTGGCATTACCTGAGTACCAGCCTGATTTTGCCTTAAGAGCGGTTCCAGCATCATTAAAGCGCCCTGCCGTGAATTTTGAGGGTTCTCCGCCAACCGCCATAGCAAGGTCACTAAAATCAGACACAGTAGGCAGATGGAAACCATTTGGGCATATTCCCTGTCTATTACTGGAAAACACATCAGTAATAGCCTTAGCGTCAGCCTCTGTAGCAACACCGGCCGCCGCAGCCCAATTATACAGATAACCTAATTTAGCACGCACATCATCTGTCACATTAACAGCATACTGCTTAGTGCTTTCACTCCAATACTCCGCATCGGAGGCGTCAGCGTACCACGGATCATATACCACTGTACTCTTATCAGCATGTAGAGGAACTACACTACCCGATGCCTCGCTCTCAGTGTCATATTTGTCACAGCGCATGTTTTCTGTCATCCAGTAGCGGTTACCTATCTTAACTACATTATAAGTGTTCCCACATTTGTCAATAACCTGCCCTTCAATTGGTGTGTCACCTCCGCCTGGTGTATCCGAACCACCTCCATCTTGAGCCGGCTCCTTTTTCTCATTACAGGAACTTAAGCATAATAATGCGATAAACGTGATAAATAAGAGAGGTAATTTTTTCATATTACGGTGAATAAGGTTTAGAAGTTAATATCAACGTATCAAAGTACATTAAGGACTTGCTCTTTAATCTGCTCAAGCTCATCCTTCATCTTCACCACAATGATCTGCATCTCGCTGTGGTTTGACTTGGAGCCGAGGGTGTTTATCTCACGCCCCATCTCCTGAGCTATGAACCCGAGTTTCTTGCCCTGTCCGTGCTCATCTGCCATAACCTCACGGAAATACTTAATGTGGTTTGCAAGGCGTTGTTTCTCTTCACTGATGTCAAGTTTCTCAATGTAGAAAATCATCTCCTGCTCCAGGCGGTTGGCGTCATATTTAATGGTCTCACCTAACTCTTTAAGGTTATCCTCAAGGCGTGATTTTATCTTGTCAATGCGGGCTCGCTCATACTGAGGCACCTCTGCAAGCAGTGCAGCTATGTTGTCAAGTTTGGAGGTGAAGAACTTCTCAAGTCCTGCGCCCTCCTGTTTGCGGAACTCCACCAATTGGTCAATAGCTCCCTCCACTGCTTTCTGTGCGGCCTGCCACTCTTCATCAGTAAGTTCAGCGGCCTCTGTATGCATGACATCGGGGATGCGAAGGAGGACCTGGAACCAATCCTGAGGCTCCGGTATCTGGTTCTGGGAGGCCAGTTCTGAAAGGTAGCTCTTGTATGACTTGAAAGCCTCAGCATTTATCTGCATAGCCGAGCTCTGCGCCGATGTGTCATAATAGAGCGCAAAATCAACCTTGCCTCGCTCCAGACGCTTGGATATCAGATTCCTGATTTCAATATCCTTCTCTCTGTAAACACCTGCCACACGAGTGGAGGCGTCAAGCTGCTTACTGTTAAGAGACTTTATCTCCGCAATTATCTTTTTGTCAGCAAACGCCACAGTGCATTTGCCAAAACCCGTCATTGATTGTAACATTTCACCTGTTTTTTTTGCAAAGATAACTATTTTAATTCTCAATTCTCAACTCTCAACTCTCAATTTATATTATCTTTGCAGAAAAATATGAACACAATCCTAACTATAGACACCTCCACCACCGTATGCTCTGTGGCTCTGTTTGCAGGCACCGAGTGTCTTGCTTCACGCAAAGATGAAAGCGGCAATAGTCACAGCCGTGTGATAGGCGTGTTTACACAAGAGATTCTCAAAGAGGCGGAGGCCAACGGCTGGAATGTGGCTGCTGTGGCACTCAGCATGGGGCCAGGCTCATACACAGGCCTGAGAATAGGCACCTCATTTGCCAAGGGTCTGTGTTACGGCATGGACATACCGCTTATAGCCATTCCCACACTTAAAATCATGGCATGGGCTGTGGCTCAGAGGCTGAAAGCTGAGGGTGCCAACGGCGATGCGCTGCTCTGCCCTATGATTGACGCCCGCCGCATGGAGGTTTACAGTGCGGTCTATGATATGAACCTTAATGAAACGGAGACTGTAAACGCAAAAATCATTGACCAAGAGTCATTTTCAGACCAGCTTGCCAGCCATGACATATACTTTTTTGGCAACGGCAGCACTAAATGCAAGGATGCCATAACAAACCCTAAAGCACACTTCATAGACGGTGTCACACCACTTGCCACAGATATGGCGGTGATGGCACAAGAGGCGTATGACAAAAAAGAGTTTGTGGATGTGGCTTACTTTGAACCTTTCTACTTGAAAGATTTCATTGCCACTAAACCTAAGAGCTTATTTAGTTGACAATTCACCGATTCACCATTATGAACAATTTACCAGAAAACAAAATAATCCTCACCGAGTACGGACGCAACATCCAGAAGATGGTGGAGTATGCAATGACCATTGAGGACAAGGAGGAGCGCACACGCTGCGTGAACTCCATTATTGACACAATGGGCATATTCTTCCCGCACCTAAGAGATGTAAATGATTTCAAGCACAAACTTTGGGACCATCTGGCCATGATGTCAAACTATAAGCTTGACATTGACTATCCATACGATGTACCCAAGGAGGCTCCTGAGCGCACCATACCGGAAAAGATACCATACCCTACAGGACGTGTACGCTACCGCTACTACGGAAACTTCATAGACCAGCTTGTAAAGGCGGCAGAGAAGCTTGAAGGAGAGGACCGCGAGCGTTACATCGGGGTGCTGGCAAACCACATGAAACGCTGCTACCTCACATGGAACAAGGACACTGTGGAGGATAGCACCATAATTGGTGATTTGTATGAACTATCTGAGGGCAAGATAAACCTGAACGGCACAGGATTCCGTCTGCGCAGCACTGATGACATAATGCAGCAAATCAAAGCCGCACAGGCCCACACCACACAGGGTAAGAAGAACGCTAAGAAACAACAATTCAGCAAAAAGAAGAACTGATGGCATCATTTGTAATAGAAGGCGGACGCCGTTTAAACGGCAGTATAACCCCACAGGGAGCCAAGAATGAGGCGCTGCAGGTTATATGCGCCACTCTGCTCACACCTGATGAGGTCACTATTAACAACATCCCTGACATTGCAGACGTAAACAACCTTATAGAGCTTATCAGCAACATGGGAGTGAAGGTTAACCGCCTCAGCCGCCACAGTTGCACCTTCAAGGCTGAAAGCATAAACTTTGACTATCTTCACACTCAGGAGTACCGCACTAAAAGCAGCAACCTACGCGGCTCCATTATGCTTATAGGTCCTATTCTGGCACGCTTTGGCAAGGCGCTCATTCCCCAGCCAGGCGGCGATAAGATAGGCCGACGCCGTCTTGACACCCACTTTGAAGGTCTTGTACGCTTGGGTGCGGAGTTCAACTATGATGCTGAGAACCGCCTCTACAACGTAAGCCGCCAGGAACTTAAAGGATGCTACATGCTCCTTGACGAGGCCTCTGTTACAGGTACGGCTAACATCATTATGGCTGCAGTCACAGCCACAGGAACAACAACTATATACAACGCAGCTTGCGAACCATATATCCAGCAACTCTGCAAGATGCTATGCTCAATGGGGGCTGACATCAATGGCATAGGCTCCAACCTGCTAACTATCAACGGAGTAAAGAGCCTGGGAGGCTGCACTCACACCATACTGCCAGACATGATTGAGGTAGGCAGCTTTATAGGCATGGCCGCCATGACAGGTTCTGATTTGACCATCAAGAATGTATCAATCAAAGACTTAGGGATGATTCCAGACAGTTTCCGCAAGTTAGGCATTAAACTTGAGGTGAACGGAGATGACATACACATCCCAAGTCAGGAGCGCTTCAAAATAGAGTCATACATTGACGGTTCCATCATGACCATAGCTGACGCACCGTGGCCAGGCCTTACGCCAGACCTTCTCAGTGTTATGCTTGTGGTGGCTACAAAGGCCAAAGGCAGCGTGCTCATACACCAGAAGATGTTTGAGAGCCGACTCTTCTTTGTGGACAAGCTCATAGACATGGGAGCCAAAATAATACTGTGTGACCCGCATCGCGCCACAATAATTGGCATGGGAGACGAGTTTCATCTAAGGGCAGCCACCATGTCATCACCTGATATACGAGCCGGAATTGCGCTGCTTATTGCAGCCATGAGCGCTGAAGGTGTGAGCACCATACATAACATTGACCAGATTGACCGTGGCTACGAGCGCATTGACGAGAGACTTAATGCACTGGGAGCGAAGATTAAGAGAGTGTAATGGAGAATGGAGAATGGAGAATGGAGAGTTGAGACGT
>ONBO01000056.1:7307-8977 GCA_900316125.1 uncultured Bacteroidales bacterium
TTGAGAATTGAGAGTTTTAGACATATTACATTATTTGTAGTTCTTGCACTGGTGCTTGCATCGTGTAAGGAGACACCAACTGACGTACATTCAGTTCATCCTGATTTTGAAGAGTACGTTCAGCGCTTTTTTGCATACGCTGAGAGCTACGGGGTGCCTATTGAGGACAAAAATTTAATAATGCAGTTCAGCAATAGTCCGGGTTCCGGTAAGGCGGGTGTGTGCCACATGAATTTCAAGCCTATTAAAATTGAGATTAACGAGGGCTATTGGATAACATTTTCAGGCAGTCCTATTGAGGATGAGATTAAAGAGGACCTGATATTCCATGAGATGGGGCACGGATTCCTACGCCGATACCATGATAACACAGAACTTCAGAACGGTGACTGGAAAACCATAATGCTGGGAGACGCGCTGCCTAACGGCAGAGCATCAAACGTGAACTACCGCGGCATGAGGAAGGATTACTACATAAAGGAGCTATTCACCCAGACCACAGAGGTACCATCATGGAGCACATACGTGCCTGATTTCTCCAAACTGGTGGAGAACGAATACTACCATGCCACCCCGGATAAAGAGAAATATTGGTCCGTTGGCAATACAGAAAAATACAATGCCCGTATTGAGGACGGACTATACAAATACAGAAGCAAATCTGACAGAACCATGTACGCACCGCTTCTCAGCGATGACGGCACAAGCTCCATACTTGATGTTACTGGCAATTTCTACTACGAGGTGGAGGCAAAGATAAGTTCCACATCTGTGGCAGACCCGTCAGGTGGAATGGGTTTCTCAAACTACACTAACGCGGAAACATCATCTGACCCGCTGCACTTCATATACGGCAGCAACAAAAAACTTATTGGAATAGGTGAAAACAGCTGCATAGCGCTGTTCATTCAGCTCTACTCAGAACTTTTCAAGCCTGACGAGTTCAATAAATTTGCCATACGTAAAAACGGGGACACACTCTATTACTACCTTAATGACACATTCATATACCACAATGACCTTAGAGGCATCCCTATTAAGGGTTCGTCATTTGGATTTACAATAGGCTCCAATTGTGAACTTGCGGTAAAGAACGCTTTAATCAAGACATCGGGGGCGCCAAAGCGTGCGCCTATGGCAGAAGGTATAAAGCCTGAGCCTGTGGAGTTAGGCCCTAACTTTGCATTAACAAGAAAGTCTTACTGATGCTACGACTCATAGCCTCATACATAGAGAAGAACGCCCTGCTTGAGAAAGGTGACACTGTTATTGCAGGCTTGAGCGGCGGAGCCGACTCTGTTTGCATGACACATATTCTGTGCCGTCTGGGATACCAGGTTATAGCGGCGCACTGCAACTTCTCACTGCGTGGCAGCGAGTCTGACCGCGACCAGAAGTTTGTGGAGGATTTCTGCTACCGCAACTCCATTGAACTGCACACCACCCGCTTTGACACCACCGCGTACGCCACAGAGCATAAACTTGGCATAGAAGAGGCTGCACGTGAACTACGCTATCGTTGGTTTGAGGAGCTCAGACGTAAAACTGGCGCTGCCGCCATATGTGTGGCTCATCACCGTGATGACAGCATAGAGACCAGCCTTCTTAACCTTGCAAGGGGTACAGGCATCACAGGTATTTGTGGCATACGCTGCCGTAACGGCCGCGTG
>ONBO01000055.1 GCA_900316125.1 uncultured Bacteroidales bacterium
AGAGCATGATGGAGGCTGTAGGTTTGAAGAACCGTCCGAACTTTATGGATTATTCTCTCACACCAGCAATAAGAGAAGGATTTGTGTGTATGAAGTATCTTGCCAATCCCCATCATCCCCGTCAACGTTATTTGCTGACGGTAAAAGGTTTGATGTTGTTGGACGGAAATAATAGTTAAGTACTCAATAAGTAAAAAGCAGGCATCTCCAAGTTGGAAACACCTGCTTATTATTATACGTATGCGTGCGAGGACTATTTGCTCAACGACCGTATGCTTACGTAGAAATTATGAAGATGTAAATCCTTAGAATGGGCTAAATAGTCCATAAAATGATACCCTAAATTCGATTATTTATAAAGATACTACCAAGTTCGGGCTTGGCACCCAATCTACCAATGCGGTAAGAATTGTAAAGCGACAGGTTCTTATGCAAGCCAAAAGAATCACCGCGAGCATACTCGGACGAAGCTGTCTCCTTGTTCTTCTCAACAAACCATACCACACCTCGGTTCTCGTTAATCAGGTCTTGAGAGAGTAGAGTAGTCTCCTGGCTGGTGATAATCAGCTGAGACTTATCAGAGTTGAAGATGAAGACATTGAGATAGTAGTATAGCAAGTCGTTGTGCAGATCTTCGCCCAGTTTATCAAGGTAATATACATGAGGACTTGTTATCAAGTCATACAAAGCATCCAATATGCGGATGTATTTCTGTGTACCCTTTGACTGCCATCTAAGGGGTATGTCAAAGTCGCCATTGGCGGAATGGCTCAAGAAGGTGACGGAATCTGTTGTAGGCTTCAACAGAACATCTTTCATATCCTCTGGGATATTTTCCTTTTGGATACGCTCGCGGAAATCATTGGGCACAATACGGTCTTCTACGACAGGACGATATTCCAGAATGTTTAAATCGGCCTTCTGAAGCATTGTGTTATAGAACTTACGCTTCTTAGGATTGCTGTAAGCATCCTTCAAGATTTCAACAATTCCCTTTTCTACATCACCATCTACATCGTGATAATTGGACATAATCCAAGCGTGAAGCGTGTTGAATGGAGCTATGTCTTCTTTCAAAGCAGCCTTACGGCAAACGGACAACACGCTGTGGTTATTCAGTGTATTTTCGCGGATGCTTTCCTGCGTCTTGACTTGGAGTTTGAGGCTCACACCAAACTTGATGTCTGCCTGTACATTTTCTCCCACAAAGGCACGTTCATAGAACAGAGATTTGGATTTGTTTGGATAATAGTATAGAACCTCACTCAGAATGTGTTTATTGTTAAATTTTACATCGTAATCATATCTAATGCCATTGGCATAAAATGACACGTGCATTTCTGTTGGTTCATACTTGGTAAGTGCAAATGGAGTACAGCCGCTAATCCCTATGGTAGCGTCTGATTTTGGCATAACCAACAGTCTAAACACCTCATTCATGGCAATCAGAATATTTGACTTGCCTGAAGCATTTGAACCATACAGTACGCCTAATTTGTATAGGAATACACCATCAGCAACTTCTGTGATAAGTTCAGAAGATGGCCCTTTAGCCACGAAGTTTAATTCTTGCTTGTCTCTTATGGAAAGATAGTTCTTTACCCAAAAATCTCGTATCACAAAGCAAAATTTTTATAAATATTGTAATTTTGCTACAAAAATACGAAAATATTCTGATTTACGGTATTTTTAGTTGTTTATTTCCGTAATTATGATACGATTTTATTTATAAAATGTCCTGTACCAGTTTGAAGATGTTAAGCAATCTCTTGCTTAGTCAATCATTTTAATTATTTTGGCGGGGTTGCCGGCAACTATTCCGCCTCTTGACATCATAAGGCAGTCTGGCATAATCATCACGTTGTTTCCTACCTTTACTTTGTCAAAGCAAACGCCCTTGAGCGGGGCCTGAACGGCGCTGCTATCTCCAAATTCACCAAAAAGTTTTTTAGGTATTGAATTATACTCATCGGTGTATGGCATTGTGTGGTTAAACTTAAAAAGTAGTTGTGCCTGATGCACATAGAAGTCTCTTTCTTCTGGGGTTGTTTTTCTTGGATCTACTTTTGTAAAAATTTGCTCTGTTGTCATTGCTAAAAATTTTATTCAATATGCCTTATACAATCTTGCAACTCAGCCATCTTCTGCATCAGCTCTTTGAAATCTAGTGATTGCCCATATATGAAACTCACCTTCATCTCGTTGTAGTCCGCCTCATAAGCAGACGTCAGTTCTTCACTTGGCACAATCTGAATATTGGCAGGTAGTTCCTTGTCGTAATCTACATAACCAACATGATAGAACTTGCGACGATGCTCCACAATCTCATGATAGAGAGTTATATCACCGAGAGCCTTTGCAGCGTATGGGGTTTGCATCAGTTTCTCCAAGTCATAGAAATGACGTGTCATTCTGTGCGTCCTCGGTTTGTCTTTTTGGAACTCTTCACACAAGAGGAAAACTTTTTCCAAGAAAGTCCTGGCGGGACTGACGGTGCGGATTGTCTGGACAAGGTCGGAATCCACATCTTCATCCTTGAACGTTTGTTCTATAAGTGATGAAATTCTTCTCATCTCGTAAGGTTCGGACATTGACAACACGCTAATCTCTACTTTAACTGTTGGTATTGCGTATGCGGCTTGGCTATCGTAGAGTGAGGGGTACTGAACGTAAAGCACAGAGGGGTCTTTGTCATGTGGAACCTTTCTTGGCTCGCCATTTTCATTGGATATGTCATTGTCTGTGAGAACTGTAACTTCAAGCCCCAATTCGGCAAGTTTGGCAGTTAGCTCGTCCTTAAACTCACCAAACAGGAAGTCTTGCCCTTTCTCTCGAAGATTATGTATTTGTGTATTACTGGTACAACTTGCACAAGATAGTTGCTTGACGTTCAGAAAATAGTCACGACTCAATGCTAAGTCAATATCTTCACTGAATCGGTTGATGATGTCCCAGCCTTTACTGAGACTCGTACCACCTTTGAACAATAGATATTCTGATACACTGGTGTGAAACAGGGCATACAACACTGCCGTTATCCACCAGTCCTTCTCGGCCGCAGCTTCATCAATTTGCCGTGCCTCAACTACACCTTGTATCATCGCCTTTCGCTCGTCGAGCGAGAAATCTATCCATCTACTCATTGCTTTATTCCTTTCTTTATAATTTGTCGCATCCATACAGGAGCCAACAACAAATCATATTCTATGGTGTCAGTCTCAGGAGTTTCCGAGAACAATTGTCCAATCCTCGCTTCAACATCCTGAGTGATGTTATGCTCACCAATGTTGCGTAATGCCTGTACCAGTTCTGGCATCAAACGTCCTCGGAATGCAAAGTTCTTAGGTGCCCCATGCTTCAGAGTCACTGTTCTATTCCCTAATTTCAATTTTCGCCCAGACCCAGTAGTTAGAAAAATAGTATTCATGGGTACTTGCGTTGAGAATCCTAAGCGATTAGCAGCAGTGGCTCCCGTAGGTATAACTTTTGCCTTATCTCGTTTAGCAATCTCTTTCACTAATTCGTAAGCTGAAGGGTAAAGGATGCCAAAACGTGTTTTACGTGCCTTGACATACACACCTTTGGCTATTCGTGTAATCAATCCTTCTTTCTCAAAAATGGCGAGCAGTTTGGTGACGTACTCGACATCATACTGGGGAAAAGAAGAAACAAAGAATATCTCGCCGAACTTACTGCGAGTAATCCTTTTTCTAATCTGTTGTACTACTGCATTCTCCATTGATTTTGTATATAAATTATGGTCGGAATGATAACAAATATTTCCGACCACAAAAATACAAAAAAACAATCAATTTATTGCACACTTGTGTGCTATTAATCTACGTAATCACTTTTCTACCGTTTAAGGTGCAAGTAATGTTTTCTTTGCATACTCTGTTTTTGCTTTCTGCAAGAAATACTCATCCCGTATAGCTAATGAACGCTATCTTATTTACCCCAAAGATTACTTTAGAGAAGAGTCTGTTAAGTATCTTCCTGTTTATATGGCTTATTTCCTGTAATTAATAGGGAATTGATCACTTAAATTCATTCCTACACAGCTTCACCACGTTTTCTACGTGTTGCGTGTGAGGAAACATGTCAACGGGTTGGATGGCTATGACCTTGTAGGCGGGGTCAAGGAGCTGCAGGTCACGGGCCTGAGTGGCTGGATTGCAGCTTACATACACAATTCGCTCTGGAGCGGCAAAAAGTATGGTTTTTATAACATCTTCATGCATACCGGCGCGAGGCGGGTCTGTGATGATGACATCGGGGCGGCCATGCTCATTTATAAATTGCTGGTTCAGAATATCCTTCATATCGCCAGCGTAGAATAGGGTATTGCTCAGCTTGTTAAGCTCAGCGTTAACTTTGGCGTCTTCAATAGCCTCTGGCACATACTCTATACCAATCACCTTTTTACATCTGCCTGCCACAAAATTTGCTATGGTACCAGTGCCTGTGTAGAGGTCATATACAAGTTCGTCTCCTTTAAGGTCAGCAAACTCACGTGCCACCTTGTAAAGCTCGTATGCTTGCAGTGTATTGGTCTGGTAAAATGATTTAGGACCCACCTTGAACTGCAGGTTCTCCATGGTCTCAATCATGTAGTCCTTGCCACGGTAGATGTGAACCTCCTGGTCTGAGATGGTGTCGTTACACTTCTGGTTTACAATGTAGAGCAGCGATGTTATCTGAGGGAACTTCTCCGCCAGATGCTGCATAACAGCCTTTATTACAGTCTCTTCTGGTTGGGCAAACACCACAATAAGCATCCACTCGCCAGTGGTTACTGAGTTACGCACAATTATGTTACGCATTATGCCTTCACGTGTGCGCAGATTGTAGAATGATATGCCTTTCTCTTTGCAGAAACTGTAGAGTGTGTTCCTAATCTGGTTTGAAAGGTCATCCTGCAGGTAGCACTTATCAATATGCAGAACCTTGTCAAACATACCGGGGATGTGAAACCCAAGAGCCTCATGCTGTTTCTCCTCATCAGGCAGGCTCATCTGCTCAGAGGTGAGCCACGCCTTATCAGAGAATGTGAATTCAAGTTTGTTACGGTAGAACTGTGTTTTGGCAGAGCCTAATATAGGGCTAATCTCAGGAAGCTCAATCTTGGCAAGCCTTGTAAGATTATCCCAAACTTGCTGCTGCTTGTATCTGATTTGCTCAAAGTAGGGCAGATTCTGCCATTTGCAGCCTCCGCATACACCAAAATGCTGGCAGAACGGAACCTCCCTAACCTTAGAATACTCCTTAAAGCGTATGGCGCGCCCCTCTCCGTAGCTCTTTTTCTTTTTGGTGAGTTGGATATCCACCACATCACCAGGAACCACGTAGGGCACAAACACCACCATATCATTAACGCGCGCCAAGGCTTTACCCTCAGCCGCCACGTCAGTGATAAGGACGTCTTCTAATATAGGATAGGGTTTCTTCATTTGGTTAATCGTTTAATCGGTCAATCGGTCAATCGATTAAACGATTCTCCGGTTCACCGATTTACCAACTTTTTAGTGAGACTTAATTAAATAGCTATCTGAGATTGACTCATTGCGGTTGGCCTTGATAATGCTGTCCGCAATAAGATCTGCCGCACTGATAATCTTGATCTTATCGCTCTGCTTGCGTAGAGGGATAGAGTCTGTAAAGAATATCTCTGTTAGTTTTGATTCATTGATACGCTCTGTAGCAGGGTCAGAAAGCACTGCATGAGGAGCAAACGCACGTACAGAGAGCGCACCTTGCTCAATAAACAGATTAGCAGCCTTGGTAATGGTGCCAGCTGTATCAACCATATCATCAAGAATGATTACGTTCTTACCCTGTACATCGCCAATAACCTTCATCTCAGAAACCACATTAGCCTTAGCACGCTGCTTGTGGCAGAGTACAAGGTCAGTGCCAAGATATTTAGCATAGCTTGCAGCACGTTTTGAACCACCCACATCGGGCGATGCCATTACCAGATTGTCAAGTTTCATTGACTGGATGTATGGCAAAAATATTGATGAAGAGTAGAGGTGATCTACCGGTACATCAAAGAATCCCTGAATTTGGTCTGCGTGCAAGTCCATGGTTATAAGACGGTCAATGCCAGCTACACTAAGCAGGTCTGCAATGAGTTTTGCGCCTATTGAAACACGTGGTTTGTCTTTGCGGTCCTGACGTGCCCAGCCAAAGTAGGGTATTACAGGTATGATTTTACGCGCCGACGCACGCTTTGCAGCGTCAATCATAAGCAGAAGCTCAAGCAGATTGTCTGCGTTTGGGAATGTTGACTGAACCAGATAGACTTCACATCCGCGGATAGATTCCTCGTATGATACAACAAACTCGCCATCAGCAAAATACTGTATGTTCATTTCACCAAGAGGGCAGCCTATATGCTTGCATATTTGCTCTGCCATGTAACGGGACTTGGTTCCCGAAAAAATCTTAAAAGGAGCTATTTGTGGCATTTCTTTAGTTGATAGTTGATAATTGATAATTAACAGTTAATAGTTAATAGTTAATAGTTAATAGTTAATAGTTATGTAAATTTTAAACTTTTAACTTTTAACTTTTAACTCTTAACTTTAGTATGCAAATAAAGGATAGTTCTTCATTGTCTCGTTTACACGGGCACGAACCTTGGCTATTACAGCCTCGTCTTCCGGTGCATTAAGCACCTCTTCAATCATCTCAGCAATCTGTACCATAAGGTCTTCTTTAGCACCACGGGTTGTGATGGCAGGAGTTCCAAGACGGATACCTGAAGTCTGGAATGCTGAACGAGAGTCAAATGGAACCATGTTCTTGTTAACTGTAATGTCAGCAGCCACAAGTGCCTTCTCAGCCACCTTGCCTGTAAGGTCAGGATATTTGGTGCGCAGGTCAACCAGCATAGAGTGGTTGTCTGTACCGTCTGATATTATCTTGAAGCCACGTTTCATAAGCTCCGATGCAAGGCATGCTGCGTTCTTCTTAACCTGTGTCTGGTACTCTTTGTACTCTGGTTGCAGGCACTCTCCAAATGCTACGGCCTTGGCTGCAATAACATGCTCAAGCGGACCGCCCTGAATACCTGGGAATACGGCAGAGTCAAGGCATGCTGACATCATCTTAACCTCTCCCTTAGGAGTCTTAACGCCCTTAGGGTTAGGGAAGTCACCACGCATCATAATGATACCGCCACGTGGACCGCGCAGTGTCTTGTGTGTTGTGGATGTTACAATGTGAGCGTACTCAAGTGGGTTGTTAAGAAGGCCTGCAGCAATAAGACCTGCTGGGTGAGCCATATCCACCATAAGAATAGCGCCAACCTTATCTGCTATCTCACGCATACGCTTGTAGTCCCACTCACGTGAATAGGCTGAACCACCGCCAATAATCATTTTTGGCTTCTCACGCAGAGCTATCTCTTCCATCTGGTCATAATCCACACGTCCAGTCTCCTCATTAAGGTTA
>ONBO01000054.1 GCA_900316125.1 uncultured Bacteroidales bacterium
CTGCCAAGAAATACAGAAATAATTGCAGGAGGAGCCTCATTAGCCCCAAGGCGATGCTCATTCTGTGCAGTCATAACCGAGGCTTTCAGCAGTGCGTTATTCTTGTATACAGCCATAAGCACGTTCACAAGGAATGTTATGAACTGGAGGTTTTCAACAGGTGTCTTGCCCGGAGTAAGCAGTCCTACGCCGGTATTTGTGCCTATAGACCAGTTGTTATGCTTGCCAGAGCCGTTCACCCCTGCAAAAGGTTTCTCATGCAGCAGCACACGGAAATGGTGCTTGGAGGCAATGCGCTTCATCACTGTCATTATAAGCTGGTTCTGGTCATTGGCAAGGTTCGCCTCTCCAAAAATAGGCGCAAACTCAAACTGGTTTGGAGCCACCTCATTATGACGTGTCTTTAGAGGAATGCCAAACTTGTAAGCTTCAATTTCAAGTTCCTGCATAAACGCAGTTACACGGTTTGGGATAGCGCCAAAATAGTGGTCTTCAAGCTGTTGGTTCTTAGCGCTCTCATGCCCCATAAGAGTGCGGTCAGTGAGCATAAGGTCAGGACGTGCGGCGTAAAGGCTTTCATCCACAAGAAAATACTCCTGCTCCCATCCAAGATATGTTATAACCTTAGAGACCTTCTTGTCAAAGTATCTGCACACATCAGTGGCAGCCTTGTCAATAGCCTGAATTGATTTTAGAAGCGGAGTCTTATAGTCAAGAGATTCACCTGTGTATGATATGAAAATGGTAGGGATACAGAGAGTGTCCTCCACCACAAATGCCGGCGACGATGTGTCCCAAGCCGTATAGCCGCGAGCCTCAAAAGTGTTTCTTATGCCGCCGTTAGGGAAACTTGACGCATCTGACTCCTGCTGTGCAAGCAGTTTGCCAGAGAATTTTTCAATTACACTGCGTCCGTCATAATCTATAAAAGAGTCATGTTTTTCCGCCGTACCCTCAGTAAGAGGCTGGAACCAGTGGGTGTAGTGGGTGGCGCCCATCTCAATAGCCCATTTCATCATGCCAGCCGCCACCTCGTCAGCCAGGCTCAGGTCAAGAGTCTTGCCGTTTGTTATTGAGTCCTGGATAGCCGCCACGGTCTCCTCTTTTAGATACTCTTTCATCTTGGCCATGTCAAAAACATATTTGCCAAAATACTTCGATGTCAGCCCTTCAGGAGCCACTGGCTTTATTGCTTTACGGTTGAAAGCCTCTTTTACTGCGTCAAACCTTAGTGTGTTCATAGATTGAATACTTATAATCTTGCAAAGTTACGAAAAATTTTGCAAATTTGCATTTTGTATTTCCGTTTAATCGGTGATACGAAATGTCAAATGTCAATTCTAATAATAACATATTACTTCCCCCCATCCGGTGGTTCGGGAGTGCAGAGATGGCTCAAGTTTGTGAAATACCTGCCGCAGCTTGGCTTTGAGCCTATAGTGCTTACCGTAGATGAAAAGTACGCCTCATACCCTCAGATAGACGCATCGCTGGTAGATGACATCCCTGAGAACGTGAGAGTTATAAAAACCAAGACCAAAGAGGTTCTTCGTTTTTACAAGAAAGTGTCGCCAAGCGGAGAACTGCCGCATACAGGTTTTGCCAATGAACGCAAGCCAAACCTTCTGCAAAAAATCTCCCGTTTCATCCGTGGCAACTTCTTCCTGCCAGACCCGCGCAAGGGTTGGAACAAGTATGCACTCAGGGAGGCCTCACGCCTTATAGAGGAGGAGGGGATAGAGACAGTTATCACCACATCGCCGCCGCACTCCACGCAGCTCATAGGGCTTGAACTAAAGCGCCGCTACCCGCACATAAAGTGGGTTGCAGACCTGCGAGACCCTTGGACAGACATATACTATAACAAAGAACTTTACCAGACTCCGTATTCACGTAAAAAGAATGCAGAGTATGAGCGCCGTGTGCTTGAAGCCGCCGATGCCATAGTTACAGTGAGCCGTGAGTGCGAGCGTAATTTCAGCTCTAAGACAAAAAATCTGCTGCCAATTTCCGTAATACCAAACGGCTATGACCCAGATGATTTTGCACTCATCAATTTAGACTCAGCAAAGAAAGACTCAAGAGAGAAATTCACCATCTCATACGTGGGTGCGCTGAGCCCTGTATATGAGATTGAGACCTTCTGCCGCGGTGTCAAGCGTCTCACGCCTGAGCAGAAATCAATGCTCAAACTCAGGTTTGTAGGCGGTGCCCATGAGGCTGCCAAAGCCGCTATAGACAAGTTAGGCGTAGAGACTGAGTGGGTAGGGTATGTGTCTCATGCAGAGGCTGTTAAATATATGGTTGACTCAGACCTTCTTCTTCTGTTGCTGCCAAACCAGACAGAAAACAAGGGCATAGTTACAGGCAAGGTTTTTGAATACATGGCATCGGGGGAACCTATACTTATGATTGGTTTTCCAGACGGTGACGCTGCCAGAATCATAGCCCCGTACCAGCAAGGCGGAGTCTTTAACTTTGGAGAGTTCAAGGCGGTTACCGAGTTTCTTTCCAGCGCCATGCAAACATCTCCTGAGGTAAAAAAAGAGGCTGCAAGAATCTACTCCCGCAGCCAGCTTGCATCTCAAATGGCAGAGATAATTCTGTAGACTACCTTCTTAGTCTGAAGTGTCCGCTACGTTGCTTCCTAACGTCGCCCTCCTGTGTGGTTATTATGAACCAGTAATCATCATTAGGCATCTCGTGACCATTGTATATGCCGTTCCACATAAACGGTTTGTATGAATCGGTGGCCTTCACAAGACACTTGCCGTAGCGGTCATAAATCTCCACCACGTAGTAGCCGTAACCCTCAATATTCTTTACCACCCAGTTGTCATTAAGGCCGTCACCGTTAGGCGTGAAGAAGAGCATAGGCTCAATCACCCTTGTCACAATAGGCTCAGGTTCATCTCCGCCGCCTCTTATAACATCCACAGTGGCGTAATCTTCAGCGCTGCAGAGGCCGTTTGTTATCACAATCTTGTATGTGAGGAAGCCCTCAGTTGTGAACTCCTTGTCAGTAAAGGTTATATCCACTCCCTCCTTCGATGTCCCGCTAAGCACTTCAGTTTCACCTTTGTAAAGCGTGTATTTGCCAGAGCCCTCCACATTGCTGGCCGTAACAGTAACCTCAGTCTTGCCAATGTAAACAGCCAGTGGTAACGCCTTCAGCTCAGCACTTACAGGGCCTGAGAGGTCGTACTTCACCTGCTTGTCAGGCGTGGTGCAGAAGTTCCCTGAAGCGTCAGTAGCCTTAATAGTTATGGTGCCGGAGCCCTCTTTGTCCTCCAACGTGTATTTCAGTCCAGAGCCAAGCAGTGTGCTGCCGCTGTACCACTCAAATGTGGCGTTCGCAGGAACAGGGTTCTGAATATTAAATGAACGCTCACTATCATATTGCAGACACTCACTAATCTGAGTCTTGTCAAGCGAGTATTCAATGTGCCCCTTGATTGTAACAGTAGCCTCCACACGGTCACTCTCAGTTTTTGTGTAGCCAGGCTCAGTGTTTGTAACATAGTAGTGGTAAACGCCAGGTTGAGATATGTCCACTATAGTGCTCTCCAGTTTTTCATCGCCCGATGCCGCCTTGTACCACGTAAGTTTATCTTTGTGCGCCGTTACTAGGGTGGTGAGGTTTAGTTTTCCGCCTGCCGTCTCTCCAGCGCACTCCTCAAAATTATCAACCTCAGGAGCCTCACTCTTTGTGTATTCACAGCTACGTGTAATGGTCATTGTTTTTGAAACCACCGTTACGTCTGTGCATCTTCCAGCCTGTCCCGTAGCGGCTGACTGGGCTACGCTCGCTGCATTACTGCCGCTCCAAGCACGGTAGTAGTATGAAACCTTGTTTGTCTGCGCATCCATGTCAATAGTGGCGGTAGGCGTGGTGGTCACATCACCTACATTCTGCCATGACGTGCCGTCTGTTGACACCTGGAGCTGGTAGTATGGCTGTGTGAAATACTGTCGCAGGTCAGTGTCATTAAAGTTTATTGTTGTCTCTGTGGCGCACTTGGTAATATTTCCGTGTTTATCCGCATCGCCCGATGTCATCCTTGTATCAGGAATACAACCTGAGAACACAATGTTGTCAATACCAGCGTCATTGCCGTTATGTTGGAATGTTCGTTTGTTATTTCTTATTATGAGTTGGAAACTTGTATAGTTACCTGCATTGAATGAACCGCCCACGTTAATCCACTGGCTTGTCTCCTTAAGGTCACCACTGCTTATGTTCAGAAGCTCAACATCGCCGGGCAGACCCTTAACTATAAAAGAGACGTTCACTGGAACACCTGTTGATGAAGGGTTGTTGCCAAGATTAGTTATGTCTGCTGAAAAGTTGTAGTATGTGCCAGGGCAGAACTGCTGGTCAGGCAGGGTGTATGAGAACATGTCACCAAGATCATCAGCGCAGTTCACAAGCAGGTAGCCGTCACGCTCTGGTTTGCCATCTCTTATGCTCGCGCCCTCATTGCCAGTGTTACCTTTACGCACAGGCTTGTTGTTTATCCACCATCCACCAGCACCGGCAGTGTTCACTACAAGGCAGTGACCGTCAATTACGTAATGTGTCCATGTGCGGTCTGCTGGTGGGTTGTCAATATCGTAGTCCGTCTGGATTTTTCCGTCAAGAATATTGCTTAGTGCAGTGCATGAATCTTTGCTAAAAAATGTGAAATCCTCACTGAAAACTATCTTTGGATTTACACAATTGCTCACCTGCGCTCTCAAAAACAGAGAACTTGCAACCATGATGAGGGTTGTAAAAAATACTTTTTTGGAAAACATTTTCACTTGTATTTGATTTAAGGTTGTTAAATTTGAGATATAAATTTGCTATAGTTTTTATCTGAATTGCATAAATTGTTCCATCTTAAAACTGCGTTACTGCGTAACTTTTGTAACTTGTCTCTGTCAGCGTAGTATTTGCGCAGTATGTTTAATAAATCATCTGCTGATGTTTTCACGTTTATCAGTTCTCCCACATTTGAATCTACAATCTCTCCTGTGCCTCCCACATTTGTGGCTATAACTGGAATTCCGGCGGCAAGCGCCTCCATGATTGAAACTGGCACACCCTCAGTGGTGCTTACGTTTATGAAAAGGTCAAAATGCTGCGAGGCGTAAACCCGTTTTACCTCTGCATTATTCACCTGTCCAAGAAGGCTCACCGTTACGTTTTTTGGCATTGACTCCACCATTGCACTTATTTTTTCAAGTGTGGGGCCGCTTCCAATATGGGTCCACTGTATAGAGAAGTCAGCTTTTTGCAGCGCCTCTGCTATCAGGTCAAGCCTCTTGAGCGGTATGGCGTTTGAGCAGCTTACAATGCTCAGCGCTTCTGAAATCTCTGTAGGATTCTGCTCACATCCCTTCACTCCAAGTCTTGCCACAGTCAGTTCGCCTCTTATAAAATCTCCGTAACGTAGTTTTATGTAACTTGCGCCATTGCCTGATATAGTGAATATTTTGTCAATGGTTTTGAAGAGTCTCTTCCTGAATGGTATGTATCCGCCTTTGGCCTTTTCATAAAGGTCTGAGCCGTGAAAACGCGCCATGGTGACGCAGTCAGTCGCCTCTTTAATAAATGGCAGTGATAGCGCCCACTTGTCTCCCCAATATGAATAGACCATATCTGATGAGCTCACATCAAAACGCTTTAGGGTAGGGTATGAGGCTCTGAAAGTAAGCAATGCTGTAAAGAAATTCCAAAGCCTTCCTGGCCTGTACGCTTTTTCTGTGAAGAACTCTTTTAGTGCAAACAGGAGTGGCGCCGTTGAGAATATTCCCTGAAAAAGAAGTGCGCCCTTGTTCTTCAGCTCCTTCTTTACGGCTGGATTGTGGACGTTGAAATTATTTGGTACGTCCCTCTTTTTGCCCGTGGTGCTGTATAGCGGAAACACCTCCACGCAGCTGAATCTGCCTGACAGATACTCGGCCTCTTCTGTAAGGAAGTTCTCCCCGCTATCAAAAGGCCAGGTGTTGGTTAAAAGTATTAATCTGTTGTCAGTGTAGGGCATGGTTGAATAGGGTTTCTAATTGGGTAACTATATGTTCCGGGAAAAAGATCTCTGACGTTGACTTGACTGAATCTGCCGTGAAAGACAATTTTCCGTTTATCATCTCATTTATGGCGTCGGCGGCCTCTCTTACTCGGTTCTCTTTTGAAACCAGTATGCCGTTACGGCTGTTCACAAAGCTCTCCGGGCCTCCGCATCGTGTTGCTATAACAGGAACTCCCGCGCATATAGCCTCTGCGTATGACTCTCCAAATGTCTCACTGTCAGAGAGTAGCACAAACACATCTGAGATTTCTAAGAACTGAGCTATGGTCTTCTGAGGGCGCTCACCTAATAGTTTTATGTTGGTAGTCAGGTTCCTCTCTTGAATAAGGCTCTCAATTAAAGTTCGGTCAGGGCCGTCTCCAAAAATGTTAAGGCATATCTCAGCTCCTCGGTTCTCATTCACTACCAGACTCATGGTCTCAATCAGCGCCTCAATCCTTTTCACATCCTCAAATCTGCCTACGCATATCAGGTTGAATCCGCTGTGCTCCTTTTTTGTCACGCGTGAGAATGTCTGCACATTGACCATGTTGCCAATCACGTGTGCCTTTACATTGAAGTTCTCTGCAAGCCTCGATGCCAGCACATCTGACACTGCAATCACCTCTGCGGCGTTTTTGTATGCCTCTCTTGCCAGCTTCATACTCCGTGCTCTTATAGCAGAAACCTCCTTGTTAAGATGGCTGCTATGTTCCGTAACCACAAGCTTCACGTTAGAGTGGAGCGGTATGGTGGCGCAGATAGCCCCCACCATGTAAAAGTGTGCGTTTAGGATATCCTGCGGGCCTTGCTCCTTCTCAATCTTGGAAAACATATAGCGTGCAAGCCGTTGGAGCATCGGCGTAAAATCCAGACGCGCGCCAAGTGGCAGCGATATTGTGTAGGTTGGCACCCCCTCATTTATCTCCTTATATACCCCGATGCGTCTTTTAATACGGAAAGTGCGGATGTCAAAGTTCAGATATGTAACCTTATGCCCGGCGGCTAAAAGCGCCTTTGACAAGTCGTATTCAACGTTGCCAAAAGATGGATACTTGTCTGTAGGTAGTCCTGCCGCCGCTATAGTGATATTCATTGTTGCTCCCCTTTAAGTAAAAGTTTCACCTCTTTCAGCAAATCCTTCTGGAATGTGGTGATAATTAGAATATACAGCATCGCCGCTATGGTCACCTCAACGGCAAACAGCAGATACTGATTCTCAATAAGTAAAGACGCCGCGTAGCATGGCAGCGCAATAATAATGGCTGTCAGCACGGATGTAATCATATCCTTGAACTGGTGTTTAAAATATACCCCGATGTGTCTTTTGGTATTGATACATGAAATAGCAAACGCCATCCAGCAGGCAAGCACATAGCCCAGCAGCATGTAGTAGATTCCTAAGTCAAAGTAGAAGCTGCACAAAATTGATATCAGCATTATGGCACGCTTGAAGAGCTCAATCATGAATGTAGTCTTGCTGTATCCTCTTGCGTTTATGGCGTGAACGTTTATCTGATAAATAGGTACAAACAGATTTGCCAGACACAGCAGCTGGAAGAAAGGCACAGCGTCAAGCCACTTTTCACCAAACAGAATAAAGAACAGCGGTTTGGCGGAGACTGTAAGGAACAGAGTGAGCGGCAGACATATAATGCTTATCTTTTGATTTAGCGAGCGTACGTACTGTCTCAGTCTCTCTTTCTGGTCATGAATCTTTGAGAAGAGATTATACGCAGAACCCAATATGGCCACAAATGTGAAGTTTACAGTCTCACTGATTTTATAGCCTTGCGTATAGTTACCCACCACATCCACCTTGTAGGTTCTACCAATAATGAATGTGTAGATGTTGTTGAACAGCACAGTGAGCAGGGTAGTGCCCAGCATGTTTGCGCTGAACGGGATGTAACCTTTAAGTATGCTCCATGAAAAGAGTGCGGATGGTTTCCATCTTGTCAGGAAGTAGAATGCTATCATCCTGAAGAAGTGGTATCCTGTCTGCTGAACCACAAGAGCCCAGACCCCAAAACCTGTGAACGCCATGGCTATGCCAATGCCTCCGCTAATCACAGTGCTTATGAAGTTCACTTTTGCAAGTGACTTGTAGTCCATCTCCCTGTTTATGTGGTTGTAGGGCACCAGGTAGAGGGCGTTGAAGAGAATGGCTATGAAGGTAACTCTTGAAATCTCAATCAGTGACGGCTGATGAAAGAAATCAGCTATGAATGGAGCAAGAAAAAACAGCGCCACGTACATCACTACAGACAATGCCATGTTTGTGTAGAACATTGTGTTGTAGTGAGTCTCCGTAATATCCTTTGTCCGTAGGAGCGCCGCTCCAAGCCCGCTCTCCACCATGACGTAGGCAAGCTGCGCAAAAATCATGATCATGCCTATCAGACCGTAGTCCGCAGGGCAGAGCAGACGTGCCAGAACTATGCCTATAATAAACTGAACGCCCTGCTGCAGAGTGCGGTCCACCGCACTCCACTTCAGGGCTGAAGCCATAGTTTTTTTTAGAGAATCTGACACTGATTAAATAACAACATTAACAATCTTTCCGAGCACCACAATAACCTTCTTAGGTGCAGCCCCGTTAAGATATTTGGCGGTCTGCTCATCGGCGAGAACCGCTTTCTCCACAGCCTCCTTGGTTGCATCCGCTGGCAGGTTAAGCATGAATCTTGTCTTGCCGTTGAAAGATACAGGGTACTTCACGCTGCTCTCAACCAGGTACTTTTCATTGCACTCCGGGAACTTGGCGTCACACACAGTGGTGGTGTGGCCCAGCAGGTGATAAACCTCCTCTGCAAAGTGAGGCGCAAACGGAGCTATAAGAATTGCAAGCGGCTCAATAATTGCACGTTTGTTGCACTTGAGTTTTCCAAGCTCGTTTATGCAAATCATAAATGCAGATA
>ONBO01000072.1 GCA_900316125.1 uncultured Bacteroidales bacterium
AACGTAACAGGCAATGTACTTTCAGTGAATATTACACACAAAAAAAAACAGTTGATACATTATCAACTGTTTTTCGTACCCGAAGCGGGACTTGAACCCGCACAGCCGCAATGGCCAAAGGATTTTCATACAAACCTTGAGTTTGCTTGGACTATGTCTTAACCGTATCCCCTCACGGGAACTTAGGCTGTGGGTATATAGTCTCTACACATTTAGGAAACTGATGTTTCCACTTAGCTCGGCGTTCTTTGCATTTATTAGGCTGCAACATTCACCGAATTAGCCCACTTCTACTTTGGGAATTTCTCCCCAAGCACTCTTTACCTCTGCATCCGCCGCGGCGATATGAAAATCCTTTGGCTTCAGCAATTAATTATATCAAAGTCCTTCGTGTCTACCATTCCACCATTCGGGCGACAAAGCCGCGTAGACAACGGTTTTATCTTTTGCGAGTGCAAAGATAATGAAGAAATAACAATTTCTCAAAAAATTAGGACATCTTTTTCTTATAGTAGTCTGAAGCGTAGTAGGCCTGCGCTATCTTGCACAGTTCAGAGTACCATGCCTTGCCAAAGGCCGCTATGAGAGGTTCACGCAGGAACTTGTAGACCGGCACTTTCAGCTTGGCGCCATTCTCACAGGCACATTTGCAGATGGCCCACTCATGATACTCCACGGCCGTGAACTTACGGTGTTTTTTCACTCTCACAGGGTACAAATAGCAGGATATGGGCTTCCTGAAATCTGACTTGCCGGCATTGTAGGCGGTTTCCAAGGCGCACTGCCAGGCACCGTCTTTTTTGTAGGCAAAGACACACTCCTTAGATGGAACAAGCGACGTAAGATTATCTCCGTCAGCATCTTTATAGACCACGCCCTGCTCCTTTACCACAGCGATGCCAGCATCAGACATATATGGCATGGCGGCAGGCAGCGCAGCCTCTATCAGAGGAATCTCATCCTCCTTGACAGGCGCACCTCCGTCACCCTCAATGCAGCAGTCACCATGGCAGGCCGCAATATCGCAGACAAACTGCTCAGAAAATATTGCAGTGCTTATAAGCGTGTCTCCTATCTCTATCATCATGCAACGTCAGTTTCATTTTTTGAGAAGGCTAAGGTACTCACAAATCAGCATAAAAACAAATGGCTGGCTGCATAAATTTGCATTTGTTGCTTATTTACGCTAATTTTGCAGATTGTGTTATAATAACGCCTGATGGATATAGAACAATACATACTGGAGCACTCAGAGCAGGAGGCCATGCTGCTCTCACGCCTTGAGCGTGACGCTAACGTGCATCTGCTCCACCCCCGCATGGTGAGCGGACACATTCAGGGCAGACTGCTCAGCAGCCTCTCTTGGATGATACGCCCGCGCCGCATACTGGAGATAGGCACCTACGTGGGCTACTCCGCAATGTGTCTGGCGGAGGGTCTGGCAGAAGACGGCGAAGTAATCACCATTGACATTGATGACGAGATAGAGGATATGGCACGCCGATATATAGGCGAGAGCCCCTATGCGTCCAAGATAAACTTTATCATCGGCGATGCGGTCAAACTGATACCTGACATGAATGAGGTGTTTGACCTTGTATTCATTGACGGTAACAAGCGTGATTACATTGAGTATTTTGAGACAGTGCTGCCAAAGGTGCGCAAGAACGGCTTTATACTTGCTGACAACACCCTGTGGGCAGGCAAGGTTCTTGAGAAGCCAGCCAGCAATGACTACCAGACCAAAGGTCTGCAGGCGTTTAATGATTACATAGCAAAGTGTGACGCAGTAGAGAAGTTCATACTGCCACTCAGAGACGGCCTCACTATCATGAGAGTTAAATAACCCGGTTCACCGATTAACCAATTCACCGATTAACCATAAATATGGAAACCACAAGACAAAATAAGATTGCACGACTTATCCAGAAGGAGATAAGCGAGATTTTCCTTGGTATGACACGCCAGATGCCTGGCACAATAGTATCAACAACCATTGTGCGCATAAGCCCTGACTTGAGCGTAGCGCGCATATATCTGAGCATATTCCCAACTGAGAAGTCTGAGGAGCTGCTTGAGTTCATCAACTCCAAGAGCGTGAGCATACGCCATGACCTGGCAGCCCGCACCCGCTTCCAGCTCCGCACAGTACCTACCCTCTCATTCTTCAAGGATGACTCACTGGACTATATTGACAATATTGATAAACTCCTTAAGAGTTAAAAATTGAAAATTGAAAGTTGAAAATTAATGAACTTTCAACTCTAAACTCTTAACTCTCAACTGTCAACTGTCAACTAATATGCCTCTCCCGCTAAGCATCGCCCGTAGGTATCTCTTCTCCAAGAAGAGCCACAATGCCATCAACATCGTTTCGGGCGTTAGTGCCGCCGGAGTGATGGTGGCTAC
>ONBO01000052.1:0-9150 GCA_900316125.1 uncultured Bacteroidales bacterium
GCCTATCATGCGTCTGCTCACCACCAAGAAGGAGCGCGCTATAGTTATGAAACAGCTACGCACCGTGTCTAAGACAGAGAAGATTATATTCCCTATTGTGGTTGCCATAATCGTTTCACTTCTTCTGCCGGATGCAGCCACCCTTATCGGTTGCCTTATGCTTGGTAACCTTATGAAGGAGTGCGGCGTGGTTGAGCGTCTGAGCAAGACAGTGCAGAATGAACTTATGAACATTGTAACCATATTCCTTGGTATCACAGTGGGTGCAACCGCCACTGCTGCAAACTTCCTAAATGTCAAGACTCTTATGATTCTTGGTGTAGGTATTGTAGCGTTTGGTCTTGGTAGCGCAGGCGGCGTTCTGCTTGCTAAGCTTATGAACCTCTTTGTAAAGGAGAAGATTAACCCGCTTATTGGTAGTGCAGGCGTATCAGCCGTTCCTATGGCAGCCCGTGTTTCCCAGACAGTGGGTCAGGAGGAGAATCCTGGTAACTTCCTGCTTATGCACGCCATGGGTCCTAACGTGGCTGGCGTTATAGGTAGTGCGGTAGCCGCTGGTATTCTGCTCTCAATGCTTGGATAAACAATATTTGTAATATTTAGATGGCGTGGCTTGGTGAAAATCAGGCCACGCTTTTTATTTTGTCATATCGCCAATTATTTGTAATTTCGCACCCTCAATTATGCTTTTATGGAATGGTTCTATAATCTGTTCTTTGGTAGTGAAGGTTCAATACCTCACGTTATTGCTGTGTATGCCTTTGTAATAGCCATTGGTAATTACTTAGGTAAGTTTAAGGTTTATGGTATATCGCTGGGTGTGACCTTTGTTCTGTTTGTGGGACTGTTGATGGGCCATTTAGGCGTTAAGATAGAGCCTGTTACTATGAACTTTATCAAGGAGTTTGGATTAGTGCTTTTTGTATATACCATAGGTTTACAGGTGGGACCCAGTTTTTTCTCTACATTCAAGCATGGTGGAATGATGCTTAACGGATTGTCTGTGGGGTTGATAACATTAACAGTGGCGACTACTTTGGGTATATATTATATATCTGGTGGGAGAGTGGAAATACCTATGATGGTGGGAGTTATGCAGGGGGCGGTTACCAATACTCCAGGCCTTGGTGCCGCTGTTGAGGCATTGAATCAAGTGAATTACAACGGTTTGCCTATTGGTTTGGGTTATGCTGTGGCTTATCCGTTTGGTATAGTAGGAATACTGCTGTGCTTTATTCTTTTTAAGTTCATATTCCGGGTTGACCTTGAAAAAGAGAACGAGGAGCTGAAACGTCAGGCGGAAGATGCGGCAGAGGATATTTCAAAGATGACTATCAAGGTAACCAACCGTTCTCTTGATGGAAAGACGGTGGGACACTGCGTTAAGCTGATTGGAAGAAAATATGTAGTTTCCCGCATCTATGACAATGGTTCTCTTATAGTTCCGGCCGCTGATACAGTAATTCACGCAGGCGACTATGTGTTAGTGGTTACCGCAAAGGCCGACGAGGAGGCTGTGCTTGCTTTCCTTGGAGAGGAGGATAAAACCTTTGTCTGGAAGGATGATGAATCATCTCTTGTTTCACGCAGGATTGTTATAACACGTGATGAGGTGAATGGCAAGCGCATCCGCAATCTTAAACTGAGAAGCGTTTACGGTGTTAACATCACCCGTGTAAACCGTTCAGGTGTGGACCTTGTGGCATCGCCTGATCTTACATTGCAGGTAGGTGATAAAGTTATGGTGGTGGGTCCTATAGATGCAGTGAACAAGGCGGAGAAAATGTTGGGTAACACATTGAAGAAACTTCGCTATCCTCATATAATCTCTCTCTTCTTAGGCATTCTGGCGGGTGTTATTTTAGGGTCAATTCCTATTTATCTGCCAAATATGCCAATGCCGGCAAAGCTGGGTATGGCTGGAGGCCCGCTTATTATTTCAATACTTATAGGACGTTTTGGCTACAAGGCCAAACTTATATCATACACCACTCACAGCGCAAACCTGATGCTGCGTGAAATGGGTATAAGTTTGTTCCTTGCGAGTGTGGGTATTAGTGCCGGAGGTCAGTTCCTGGATACTATTGTGCATGGCGACGGCTTGCTATGGGTGGGCTACGGTGCCATTATCACCATGATACCTGCAGTTATAATAACTGTGGTGGCACGTAAGTTCCGCAAGCTGAATTATGGTACTATTATGGGGCTTATAGCAGGTTCAACCACTAACCCTTCTGCACTGGCGTATGCTAATCAAACAGCCGGTAATGACACTCCTGCCGTGGCATACTCCACGGTATATCCTCTTACAATGTTCCTGCGCATAGTGATAGCTCAGCTGCTGATACTTATTATGGTGAGTTGAGGGTTTGTGCTATTTTGAGATTAACTGTTGCAGTCTTATCATCTCATCACGGTACTGGGCGGCCTGCAGGAACTCCATCTTCTTTGATGCGTCAAGCATCTGCTTCTTGACATGCTCAATAGCTTTTTGTATCTGCTCCTTGGTCATGGACTCAAGCACAGGGTCTGACGCCATAGGAACTGAGTAGGTGTCAGGCTCAAAGTAGACATCCTTATGGGCGTCACTACGCACGCTTGCCAGCGGCGATGCGCCGTTACTGTAGGCTGATTTAGGTGTTATGCCGTGCGCCTCATTGTAGGCCTTCTGCTTGGCGCGGCGGCGGTTTGTCTCCTCTATGGTCTTGGCCATGGAGGCGGTGATGGTATCGGCGTACATGATAACCTTGCCGTTAACGTTACGGGCGGCACGGCCTGCTGTCTGGGTGAGAGAGCGGTGGGAGCGCAGGAAACCTTCCTTATCTGCATCAAGGATTGCCACTAAAGAGACCTGAGGCAGGTCTAAACCTTCACGCAGCAGGTTCACGCCTATAAGCACGTCATAGATGCCGGCTCTTAGGTCATTAAGTATCTGGACCCTCTCAAGGGTGTCAATGTCTGAGTGAATGTAGGTGCAACGCACTCCGTTTTTAAGCAGGTAGTCTGTAAGCTCCTCTGCCATGCGCTTGGTGAGAGTGGTTACAAGCACACGCTCCTCTTTCTCAGCTCGCAGGGTTATCTCCTCAAGCAGGTCGTCTATCTGGTTCTTGCTTGGCTTAACCACTATCTCAGGGTCAAGCAGGCCGGTAGGGCGTATAACTTGTTCCACAACCACGCCTCCGCACTTTTCAAGCTCGTAGTCATCAGGGGTGGCGCTCACGTAGATTGTCTGCTTCTGCTTGGCCTCAAACTCCTCAAACTTGAGCGGACGGTTGTCCATGGCGGCAGGCAGACGGAATCCGTACTCCACAAGGTTCTTCTTGCGGGCGCGGTCACCACCGTACATGGCGTGTATCTGCGGCACGGTAACATGGCTCTCATCTATCACCATCAGGAAATCATCAGGGAAGAAGTCCATAAGGCAGAAAGGCGGTGTGCCAGGCTCACGGCCGTCAAAGTAGCGTGAGTAGTTCTCAATGCCGGAGCAGTAGCCAAGCTCACGTATCATCTCCACATCGTAGGTGGTGCGCTCATAAAGACGCTTTGCCTCATAATCCTTGCCAATGGATTTCAGATACTCAACCTGTTTGCCAAGGTCAATCTCTATCTCTCCTATGGCACGGTTTGTGTTATCCTTGGTGGTTACAAATATATTGGCAGGGGCTATGTTATACTGCTCCAGCACCTCTGTGGTGGCAAGAGAGTAGCAGTCAAGCATCTCAATGGAGTCTATCTCATTATCCCAGAAGATTATGCGCACTATCTCATCCACGTATGAGAGCCACACATCCACCGTATCACCCTTTACACGGAAACATCCGCGCTGGAACTCTATCTCATTGCGGGTGTACATGGCGCGCACAAGACGGCGCAGCAGCTCGTCACGCTCTATGGTCATGCCACGGCGTACTTCAATTATGTTCTTGGTGAAATCCTCAGGGTTGCCAATGCCGTATATACAGCTTACCGATGATACCACTATAATGTCCCTTCGGCCTGAGAGCAGCGCTTGAGTGGCTGACAGACGCAGACGGTCTATCTCTTCGTTTATGGCAAGGTCTTTCTCTATGTATGTGTCAGTGGTGGGGATGTACGCCTCCGGCTGGTAGTAGTCATAGTAGGATACAAAATACTCTACCGCGTTGTTTGGGAAGAACGCCTTGAACTCACTGTAGAGCTGGGCCGCCAAAGTTTTGTTATGGCTCAGTACAAGAGTGGGGCGGTTTACGTTTTTTATTACATTTGCAATGGTGAAGGTTTTGCCTGAACCAGTCACACCAAGCAGAGTCTGGTGCGCATCACCACGGAAGACACCCTCAGTAAGCTGCTCAATGGCATCAACCTGGTCTCCTGTGGGTTTGTACTCTGATTCAAGACAAAAATCCTTTCCCATTACTTAGTCTTTGCGTATTATTACTTGTTGCTAAGAGCCATTACAAGCCATGAAATCAGATAGATCCAGAGACCTGCTGAACCAAGGATGGCGAGCACAACAAAAATAATACGTACCAGAGTGGCGTCAAGACCAAAAAACTCTGCATAACCGCCGCATACACCGGCAATCACCTTGTTTGAAGAAAGCTTTAAATTTCCCATTTTAAATAAAGTTTAATTTCGGGCGCAAAAGTAATAAAAAAATGCTTATTTTTGCGTTTTCATTAGCATACTTAATTACAATTTCTTATGATTTGGAACAAAACAGCAGAGTGCATGAGCCGTGATGAACGCATGGAACTGCAAAGCAAGAGACTCAGAAAGGTTGTTGAGAGGGTTTACTATAATTGTGAGCCTTACCGTGACCGCATGCAGAAGGCAGGCGTAACCCCAGCCGATATTAACACAATAGAGGATATAGTTAAACTGCCGTTTACATGTAAGCAGGATTTGAGAGACTACTATCCGTTCGGGCTTCTTTCATCGCCGATGTCAGAGATTGTGCGTGTTCATGCATCATCTGGTACCACAGGCAAACCAATTGTGGTGGGCTACACCCGTAATGACCTTGCCATCTGGAATGAGGTGGGCGCAAGATGCTTCACAGCCTACGGGCTTGGCAAGAATGACGTAGTGCAAGTGTCATACGGATACGGCCTCTTTACCGGCGGTCTTGGCGCTCACGGAGCAGTGGAGACTATTGGCGGTACAGTGGTGCCTATATCAACAGGTAACACAGAGAAACAGATACTTATGCTACGTGATATGGGAGTTAAGGCTCTATGCTGCACCCCGTCATACGCACTATACCTAGCAGAGAGCATAGAGAAGTCAGGCATTCCAATGGAGGAGTTCAAACTGCGTGTAGGCGTGTTTGGCGCTGAGCCTTGGACCAATGAGATGCGTCGTGAGATTGAGAAGAAGCTTGGCATTAAAGCGTACGATATCTACGGTCTTACTGAAATTTGCGGCCCTGGCGTAGGTCACGAGTGTGAGTGCCAGTGCGGCACACACCTGCATGAGGACCACTTCTTCCCAGAGATAGTTAACCCTGAGACTGGCGAACCGGTTGAGCCGGGACAGCCTGGAGAGCTCGTGTTCACCACACTCACCAAGGAGGGTATGCCGCTTATCCGCTTCCGTACACATGACCTCACTCGTCTTATCTATGACAAGTGCGAGTGCGGCCGTACATCAGTGCGTATGGAGAAGATTATGGGACGTTGTGACGATATGCTTATCATCCGTGGTGTGAACGTCTTCCCATCGCAGGTTGAGTCTGTTATATGTGAGACAGAGGAGTTTGAGCCTCATTTCTTCATCACTGTTGACCGTGTTAACAATACAGATACATTTGAGATACAGGTAGAGGTTAAGGAGCAGTATTACACCAGCGATATCAACGGTATGCTGAAGCTCCAGAAATCTCTTGCTCACAAACTGCAGAGCGTGCTTGGCATACAGCCTACAATACGTCTTGTGGAGCCTCGCTCACTCAAGCGCAGTGAGGGCAAGCAGAAACGTGTGCTTGACAAACGTGTATTTAAGAACGACTAAAATCCTAATACCATGACTACAATCCAATTATCAATATTTCTTGAGAACAAGACAGGACGTCTTAATGATGTAACCAAAGTACTCAGCAAGGCTGGTGTCAATATGCGCGCATTCTCCGTGGCTGACAACTCTGATTTTGGCATACTGCGCCTTTTGGTGGATGACACTGATAAGGCAAAGCAGGTGCTTAAGGAGAACGGTTTTGCCGTTTCCACCACCGATGTCATTGCTCTGAACATATCTAATACTGCAGGTACGCTTGATAAGATACTCGACCTGCTTGCACAGGCTAAGGTGTATATTGAGTATATGTACGCCTTTTCTGACGGAGAAAGAGCCAGCGTGGCCATTAAGCCAGATGATATGAACGCCGCCCTTGACACTCTTGCCAAGAACGGCATAGAGATGATTTAATTAGATTTGAGGATTTGATGAGACCGCAGATACTTGTAACCAACGATGATGGCATTACAGCCAAAGGCATAAACTGCCTTGTGCAGGCCATAAAGCACTTGGGTGACATCACGGTGGTGGCCCCTGACGGACCACGCTCAGCCCAGTCAAACGCCATAACGGTGCATGACCCTCTCCGCTACTGGAAACAGTATGAGGAGCCAGGAGTGGTGGCATATCGCTGTAACGGCACGCCCAGTGACTGTGTGAAGATAGGCGCCCATGCCGTCATGAAGTCACAGCCGGATCTGCTTGTTTCAGGCATTAATCACGGTTCAAACTCATCAGTGAATGTAATATACTCAGGCACCATGGGTGCGGCCTTTGACGGCTGCATGATGGGAATTACATCAATAGGCCTCTCTCTATGCTCTCATGACCCCGATGCAGACTTTACAGAGGCTGTGCGCCTTTCTGTCCCCATTGTGGAGCGTGTGCTCAAAGAGGGGCTGCCTAAAGATGTTTGCCTTAACGTAAACTTCCCAGACATACCAAATATAAAGGGTGTAAGAGTGGCGCGCCAGTGCCGTGGCAGGTGGATGGAGCGTTTTGTGGAGAGGGTTGATCCGCTTGGCAGGCCATATCTGTGGCTTACCGGTGATTTCGTAAATCTTGAGCCTGACGCTTCTGATACAGATGAGGCTGTCATAGCGGCTGGTTACGGGGCTGTCACCCCATGCCACATAGATGTTACAGACCACGCTGCAATGGCTCAGCTTTCAGCCTATAACTATGACACAGAGAAAGAAGTTTGATACTTTTATCTTAGGGTTTGGCGTATGCTTCATACTGCCGTTCGTAATCTTTGCATTCACATGGGAGGCTGTATCTAAGTCTGACTTCTCAGAGGTGTCTATATGGTTTCATCAGCCCGTGTTTCTTAATTATGTGATAATGTGCCAGCTCCCCAGCTCCCTTGTGCTGTTCTGGGGGTACAAAACGGAACGCTGGAGGGTTTGCAAAGGCGGGATATTGGGGATTGTGCCGTATTTGATGCTGTTGATATATTTGTTTGTGTAATGAAATACTATCTTATAGTAGGTGAGGCATCCGGAGATTTGCACGGAAGCAACCTGATAAAGTCCATTATAAAGAATGATGAAAACGCTGAGTTCCGCTACTACGGCGGAGACAAGATGCTTGTGGCCGGAGGCAGCCTTGTGCGCCATTACAAGGATACCGCCATCATGGGTTTCATTAACGTGGCCCGTAATGCCGGCAAGATACTGAAGAACATGCGTGAGTGTAAGGAGGATATAGCCTCATACGCTCCTGATGTGCTGATACTTATAGACTATCCTGGGTTCAACTTGGAGATGGCCAAATACGCCAAGACAGTGCTGAACCTTACCGTAATATACTACATTCCGCCTAAGATCTGGGCTTGGAAGCCTGGCAGGGTAGAGCATATTAAGAAGTATATTGACAAGGTTTACTGCATATTCCCGTTTGAGCTGGAGTTCTACAAAAAGCACGGATATGAGAATGTGGAGTATGTGGGTAATCCGTGCGTTCAGAGCGTTAACAGCGCCTACAAGGTAAGGCGTGAGGACTTCTTCCTTGTTAATAATCTGGACCCAAAGAAAAAGATAATAGCGTTGCTCCCTGGCAGCAGAAAGCAGGAGGTGGAGCGTACCGTTGCTCTCTTCAATGAAATTGACAAACTTGAGTTTGTAGACTGTCAGTTTGTACTTGCTGCCACCAGCTCTGTTGACCCAAAACTCTATAACAGCGTGCACAGGGACATCCATATCGTGTTTGACCAGACATATCCGTTGCTATCCTTTGCATCGGCGGCGGTGGTGAACTCTGGTACCGCCACGCTTGAGACAGCGCTCTTCCGTGTGCCTCAGGTGGTTGTCTATCCTGTGTTCATCCCGCGCCTGCTCTACTATGTGGGCAGGAAGTTCATTATGAAACTGCCTTACATATCGCTGGTGAACATTATATCAGGTGAGGAGACTGTAAAGGAGCTTGTGGCGCATGAAGCTAAGGCGTCAAGCACTACTAAATACCTTAAAGAGTTGATATACAATGATGAGCGGAGAGAGGCCGTGCTCAGCGGCTATGAAAAAATAGCCACCACACTTGGAGACAATGTCTCATCAGATATGGTGGCTGAGGATATTAAAAACGTACTCCGTAAGAGAACACAAGCTGATTCCTGACACTTCTTATGTTCAAAGGCTGAACGTTCAGGTCAGGTGTGTTGAACTCATAATACTCTCCGTTAGTAACCTGCCAAACGTAGGCGATGTCCAGTGAGTGACGGCCTACACGGTAACCTAAACCAGCTGTAACATTATAGGCGCCCATATCGTTGATGTAATGGGTGTCTGTACGTGTGTCAGATGTGTAGTAGTAGCGGCTGGCATCCTTAGTGTTGGCTGCAGTGCGGTAACCGCCACCTATACGCAGTGATAGAGCGTCAAGAGGCTTAATCTCAAAACCAACCCTTACAGTGTGAGTGTCAACATTCTCTTTCTTTGTTATGTCATTTATTGTGTTGTGTGACATTCCTGCTGATGACTTCAGCACGCTTCCAGACTCATTTGACCACTGATAGTCAATGCCCACAAAACCAAACTTACCAAGTACAAATCCAAGACTTGCTATAGCCTGCATAGGAGCGTTCAAAAGAGCACGCTGTGTGTATGTAGGTGTTTGCACTGAACCAAACTGGCCACCGTCAAAATTAGAGCTGGC
>ONBO01000052.1:9169-13452 GCA_900316125.1 uncultured Bacteroidales bacterium
ATGAAGGTGTGTGGTATGCACCGCCTATTCTAAGCCAGTTAGTAGGGCGCAGAATAAAGCCCACCTTGTATGTCAACGCTGTACCGGCAAGATAGAGGTAACTTGTGGTGTTCAGTTTGCGGCCGTCTATAACTTCAGTGTAGTTATCTGAACGCTGGTAGTTAGTGTAGTCACACTCAAAACTCATACCAAGGTAGAATATGTCACTGATATTGCCGGCAAGGCTCACGGCAAACATATTTGTTCCTCCTTGCTCAGAGAAAGATACGTTGTCCTGTGTGTTGCCGCTGCCGCCTGTAATCCTATCAAAATATGATATATACTCGTTAGAGCCTGGTGCTGTCTCATCAAACATGTAGGTCTCATAACCTGTAATGGCACGCCAGCCCACGCTCTCGTTATTAAAGTTGTTTACGTTAAGATATCTGCTATCCTGACCGTATGCGTCATACGCATAGAACTGTGTTTTTGAGTAGTTCTTAGTGGTGCTGTAGCTGCCAATGCGGTCAAAGTTCTTCTTGCGGTTATAGGCTGCGCCAAGGCTTATGCCCAGCAGACCTTTCTCTTTGCCTGTTGAGGCTCCTACATCCCAGTGGCCTACATACGCTATGTTGGCAAGGTTTGCAGTGACCTTTCTCTCCTGCGGGCCGGTGTAGTTGTTATCACTCATAGTGGTGTTGGTCCAGTGCACGTTAAGAGATGCTGTAATCTCAGATGTGCGGTAGATGCCAATACCTGCAGGGTTGTAGAACATGGTGGTGGCGTCACCGCCAAGAGCGCCCATGGCTCCGCCCACGCCCACGAATCTGGCTGTTCCGTTGAGTTCACTCTGCCCGAAGAGCTGTGTGTCATAGTTTGTAAATAGCGGGTACTGCGCCATTGCCAATGTTGATGCCGCTCCGCATATCAATACTGATAAAATCTTTCTAAAGTCCATATATCTATTTTGTACTTTTATTCAATTTCTTTTCCTGATGGTTTAGCGTCTGCCGCCTCCAAAGCCGCCTCCACGTGCTCCGCCGCCGCTGAATCCGCCGCTGCGTCCACCTCCGCTAAAGCCTCCGCCTGAACGGCCTCCACCGCTGAATCCGCTTGAGCGCCCAGAAGAGCTGCCTCCTCCAAAACTGCTTGAACTGCCTGAACGGGTGCCAGTGCCAGAGTATCCGCTACTGCGAGACGGTGAGCTTTGAGCAGGCGTTGTGTGGGTAGGAGTAGTGTGTGTTGAACTGCTGCCTGGGTTCAGCTGTCTTGTTGATGTGCTGCCGCTGCGTGTGCTACCGCTTGAAGCGTTGCTACGTATATGGTTTCCTCCACCTGAGTAGCCTCCGCTTTGGCCTGGGCCGTGGCCAGGATTATGGCTTGGTGATACGCCACCGCTGCGGGTTGAACCTGAATATCCGCCCTGTGAGCTGCGTGTGTGTCCGCTTGTGTAACCAGGGCCAGGGTGATGTCCTGGACCAGGATGTGGACCATAGCCAGGTCCATGATGAGGTCCGGGTACCGGTCTGTAAGGACGGTAAGGATAGTACGGATGGTATGGATAGTATGGTGCAGGTCTGCGCCAGTACGGGTCATACCATGGATCATACCAAGGGTCATACCACCATGTTCTGTACCAAGGTCTGTACCAGACACCCCAGCCCCAGCTTAGCGCCCATGTGGTGGTTGGAACCACTGTAACGTATGTGGTTTCAGTGGTGGTTGTGGTGTAGGTGGTGGTGTAATCATTGTCATCAATGGTCTTGTATGTGGCCACCTCAGGGTCATAGAACTTAGCAATACGCCCTGTGTATGTGTAGTCCTCAACTATAGGCTCAGCAGCCACCGTTGTGTTGGTGCTGCTTGATGTTGAAGAACTGTAATAACGGTTATATTCGTCTATATCGCGTGTAGTTCTTGTAGCACTGCTTGTGGTAGTGGCACTTGTAGGAGTACTGCTGACCGTAGTAGTTGTGGTTGTTGTAGTGGTGGTCTTTTTAGCTTTTGTGCCTGAAGTATAATATATATCATCATAATAGCTCTGAGCGCAAACCGCAGAGGCCATGCACAATAGCAAAATAATGTTCTTGATACGTTTCATAAGGCAAAATTCAGTAAATTTGTTTATTTTTGTATCTAAATCACAAAGGTAAATAATTTTTTCTAAGTCTTAAAAATGCAATACGTTAAAATTTCCGTTTCAATGCCCAACAGCTCAGAAACTGAGCGAGACACGCTAACATACTATCTTTCAGAGGCTGGTTGTGACAGTTTTGAAACAAATGACAGTGCCTCCATGCTATACGCTTACATCAGTAAGACCCTTCTTAACCCTGAAAGTTTAAAGGAGATCCTCTCAGGCTACACATACACGGTGGAGGATATGGAGGACCGTGACTGGAACGAGGAGTGGGAGAAGAGCGGTTTCACCCCTATAGTCATAGACAACCGATGTGTAATCTGCGGCTCTAATCACACAGGTGTCCCCGATGCCGAGTACCGCATAACCATTAACCCTAAAATGTCGTTTGGCTCAGGCCACCACCAGACCACCGCCTCCATGCTGCGCTGGCTGTTGCGTGACAATTTCCGTGGCAAGCGGGTGCTTGACATGGGATGCGGCACCGCTGTGCTTGGCATACTTGCCTCAATGCGTGGCGCCTCAGAGGTTGACGGTATAGACATAGACGAGTGGAGTGTGCTTCTGCGCCCTCAGTGGTGTGAACATGAACATATCGCTCGGCGATGCTGCGCTTCTCGCATCGCAAGGCAAGACCTACAACGCTATATTCGCCAATATAAACCTCAACATCCTGCTGCGTGACATGGAGGCTTACTGCGCTGCCTTAGAGCCCAAAGGCGTGCTCTACGTGAGCGGCTTCTACACCTCAGACCTTCCCCAGCTCAGCCGCCGTGCCAAACGCCTCGGCCTCGAGTACCTTGGCAGCATAGAGAACGAAGATTGGGTGGCTGCAAAGTTTGTAAAGTTGTGAAATTATGAAAACATCGATATTAAAAGATAGACCGGAACTGGATCTTATTAAGAGAAGAATAGAAGAGACTTCAGGGGTGAAACCTAAGGCTCCGTCAGATTTTGTTACACTTGCTACTGTTATCAGCAAGTCTGATGGATGTTTTATCAATGAGCACACCCTTATGAGGTTATGGGGGTATGTTAGTCGCTATAAATCAATACATAAGAGCACCCTTGACGTACTGTCAAAGTACCTTGGCTATCCTGATTTTGGCAGCTTCTTGGAGCATGAAAAAGCTTTGGCTAAAAAAGAGTCTGGTGAGATTGACAAGTTTACAGTGAACGTCACGGAGCTTCAGGCAGGAGACAGACTCACAATATCGTGGTTTCCTGACAGAACCACCACGCTGCTCTATTTAGGAGATTCTCAGTTCCGTATTGAGGCCGTGGAGAACGCATCGTGGAAAGTGGGAGACAAGTTCTACTGCCTCCACTTCACATTGGGTGAACCGCTGTATGTGGATAACCTTACCACAGAGAGCGGGGAGTGCATTAAATCATACGCAGTGGGGATGATAAGCGGGCTTACCTCAATACTTGGCATTGACAGGGTCAGCTAAACACTTAGAGAATGTATTGTTTATTGAATCCAGCTCCGCTCTGCTTATTTGGCCAGCGTTGTAAGCATCGCCGGCAGCTGGGATTTTAAGCTCCTCGGCACGCCTGGTTATCTTCTCATAACAGTATATGTAGTGTTTCTCACACTCTTTGTAGTAAGCCTCTTTCAACTCTTTATCTGACGGTGCAAACTTATCCCTATTAAGGAATGACAGCTTATGGTATTTTTGCTGTTCAATCATTACAAAGCAGGTCCAGTCACACTTCTCAAGAGCCTTTAACGCCTCGTTTGTAAGTGAGTCATTGTATTGCTTCATCCTTCCCACGCAGATATTGTAGTTCTTCTCTTCTGCGGTCAGCTCCTTGATCTCAACTCTTTTTGAAATGGAGTCAAGATTCTTTGATGTTGAGTCTATTCCTTTAGTTACGGCTTCAATGTTTGATTTTACTTCATGCAGCTCCTCTTGTATTGCCTTATTATGGGAGTTGATTAAAAGAACTATAAAAACACTGGTTGCAATAATTGCAATGGCTATAAGGAACAATTTAATTAGCGTATCAGTGCCACGTAATGCGTTTTTAACGTCAGATATGCTGCTATAGCGCCTGCTAGGATTTTTACGCAGGCACTTTTTAATGACGCAAGAGTATCTTCCTCCTCCAAATATTTCAGAGAGTATCTTTCCTGTGCTCCATATAGCTGTGTGAGTGT
>ONBO01000051.1:0-1280 GCA_900316125.1 uncultured Bacteroidales bacterium
TTCTCCAAACTTGATGACGGAATCTGGTAGTTCTGGAACAGATAGAGGTTTATGAAATAGACCGCCACCAGTGCAAAGATAATGGCGTCAGCCCAGCTGCATACTGTGTAGAGCACTGGGTTGGTATCTTTGTACTTGTGCCACCATGTCCACGGTACTATCTTGGTTAGATAGATGTCAAAGATGGGTATCAGCAGCAACAGCCACCAGTAGTTTCCCACCCAAACTATAAAGAGCACGTAGAGTATTGCCACTATGGCAAACTTAATCCACTGCTTCAAACTAAAATCAGAACGTTTAAACATATTCTTTCGGTTAATCGGTCAATCGTTTAATCGGTGAACCGACAAGTTAGAATTTCAGCATATCCTGCATACCAAGTACTCCGGTCTTTCCAGCGGTGAATTCGGCAGCCAGCACTGCTCCAAGGGCAAAGCCCTCACGGCTCTTGGCGCTGTGGGTTATGGTTATGGAATCAACGGCAGAGTCATAGCGTATTGTGTGTATGCCAGGAACCTCGCCCTCGCGTATGGCCTCAATGCCTATCTGGTCAGCCTGCTGCTCCTTGCCGAGCACCCAGCTGCTCTTGCGGTCAATGTTCTCCAGTATGCCCTCAGCCAGTGTCACTGCTGTGCCGCTTGGTGCGTCCAGCTTGTGAATGTGGTGGGTCTCTGTCATGTCCACATCGTAGTTCTCAAAGCCGTTCATAATCTTAGCCAGGTATTTGTTCAGGGCAAAGAATATGTTTACGCCAAGTGAGAAGTTTGAAGTCCAGAAGAACGCCAGCCCCTTCTGCTCGCAGAGCGCCTTTATCTCAGGCATACGCTCTGTCCAGCCTGTGGTGCCTGACACTACGCGCACACCCTGCTCAAACGCCTTCTTGTAGTTCTCCACGGCCACCTTTGGTGCGGTGAACTCTATGGCTACATCGGCGCTGCGGAATGCGTCACTGTTAAAATCCTCCTGGTTGTCAATGTCAATACGTGCCACTATCTCATGGCCTCTGCTCAGGGCAATCTTCTCAATGATTTTGCCCATCTTGCCGTATCCGATTAATGCAATTTTCATAAATTTTTATTTTAAAATACCGGACTCATAAAAGCGTCCTCTATATGTTCTATGTTGAATGTGCCGTCGGCGTTCTTGATTATTGAAATTATGTCAAAACGCACGGGCAGGTCTATGCGGTAGCGTCTGACGTAGCCGTCGGCGGCGTTCACAATGCGGCGTATCTTCTTTTCTGAGACTGCATCCGCAGGGCTGCCAAACTCACTTGTGCT
>ONBO01000051.1:1299-10635 GCA_900316125.1 uncultured Bacteroidales bacterium
TCCGCAGTGCCAGCGTGTGTGGAGTAGGGTGTACCCACTATCCTTCAGATAGTTTACGGCTGCCTGCTCCCCCTCGGCTCCAAGTATAGTATGATCAGCCATTTGTGATTTATCTATAAATTCACTATCTTTGCAAGATAGATTTTATAATCTCCGCAAAGATAATATATTTACGGCAAAAATGAGGAAAAAAGCGGCTAATAGTGTTGATGGTCAGAATCCCTATCTGAGGCGTAACCGTGTAACCATTGTTTTCAATGACAAGGAGTACGCCACGCTGAGCCGTTATTTTGCCAAATATAAAGTCTCCAATAAATCCAAATTCTTACGTGAGGCGATAATGAAGACCGTGCTACGCCGCCTTGAGGAGGATTACCCAAGCCTTTTTGACTGATGGCAGATGACGTTCGCTATATGAAACTCGCCCTTATGGAGGCAAAGGAGGCATATCGCCGTGACGAGGTGCCTATAGGTGCAGTGGTGGTTCTCAACGATGTGGTGATAGGGCGTGGTCATAACCTTACGGAGACCCTCTCTGATGTTACCGCCCATGCTGAGATTCAGGCTATTACCGCAGCGGAGCAGACCCTCGGCTCCAAATACCTTGAGGGCTGCACCATCTACGTAACGGTTGAGCCTTGTGTCATGTGCGCTGGTGCCATGTATTGGGCTAAGATTGCCCGCCTTGTTTATGGCACCCCCGATGACAAGTACGGCTACACTCAGGTATCGCCTGCCGCGCTTCACCCCAAGACAGAGGTTGCCAGTGGCGTCCTGGCCAGTGAGTGCGCCTCTCTTATGAAAGAGTTCTTCAAGAATAAGAGATAATCAGTTTTAACGCTTTTCGCTATTACGCTCCCAAAACACCCCATCGGCGTAGTCTTGGATGGTAGAGGCTGCCGTGTGGCTTTAGCAGGCATTTTATACAGCTGCAACCACCTCAATTTCTACCAATGCGCCTTTAGGCAGAGCCTTTACCGCTACGGCAGAGCGTGCAGGGTAGGGTTCGGTAAAGAACTCGGCATACACGGTGTTCATATCGGCAAAGTCATTCATATCTGCCATAAACACGGTGGTCTTAACCACGCTGCTCATGCTAAGTCCAGCCTCTTTAAGTATTGCTTGTACGTTCAGCAGTGACTGGCGTGTCTGCTCCTTAATGCCGCCAGCCACCAGTGTGCCGGTTGCGGGGTCTATAGGTATCTGTCCCGATGTGTAGATCAGATTTCCAACTTTTATGGCCTGGCTGTACGGCCCTATAGCCGCAGGAGCGTTCTTTGTACTTATTGTCTCCATAGTTGCTTATTTTCTTGCAAAGATAGTGAAAAAATCACCATAAGTTTATGAAACGACCGGTGCGTTATTATTTTGTAGTTGTTAGAAACTGTGTCATATATACAGGCAGCATTAGCAATGCACCATCCTTACGCAAATCTTTTGTGTACAGCAGATAGCGGTCACCAACATGCATTGAGTATTTTTTGCAAAATTCATCTAACGATGTGTGAGCTTTGTAGCTTGAGGATCTGACCTCGACGGGGCATATCTTTGCTCCCCTTGACAGGATGAAATCAACCTCATAGTTGTGCTTCCCGCTTGGCGTTGGCCATGTATGGTAATACAACTTGTTCCCAGCCGCACGGAGCATTTGCGCAACAACATTCTCATACACATAACCTAAGTCCGTGGCAAGCTTGTCACTTAACAGTTTCTGGTAAATTATGTTATCCGTAACACTGCTGTCCCAAAACGCCAAGGTTACAAACAATCCAGTGTCACCTATGTACATCTTGTAACGTTCCATATCCTTATGCTGCGACAGACCTACAGACGGGTCATTTGCATGATATGCAAAATTAACAGTCATACTATCTTCAATATCCTGCAGAATCTCCTTCATCTCATTTTCATCTTGAGAACGCCCTAATACACTATTAACCTGATAACGTGAGGCGTTGCTTGTAAGCTGTGACGGAGCTGCCATAAACATTCTGGTTGCCCTGCCAGTAGGGTCTATCTTTCTAAAGTCTTCTGCGTAAAGGTCTATTATTTCACGTTTTGCCGCATCCACTTCTGCCAGATTGTTTGTATCTATATAGGCATTTACAGCCTGCGGCATGCCGCCTACGAGCATATACAAGCGGAAATCTCTCATCAACTTACGGCATACTGCATCCCCTACACCTACCTGTTTATCAAATGTTTCTTTCATTATTGAAACAGTAACCTCGTCACCCAGTGCCCAGCGGAACTCCTCGTAATCAAGAGGGAACATATCTATTCTTGTCTCCTCACTTGGAATCACAATGCCCTTTGTGTTCTTTTTAATGGAAAGTAAAGAACCTGTTTCTATATAATCATACCTATGGTCTTTTACCAGATATTTAATTGCTTCTCTAACCTTGGGCGCTTTCTGTATCTCATCAAAAATAATTACTGATTTGCGTTCATACAGACGGACATTGTAGATAAGCTGTAGTTGCAGAAAGAAATAGTTGCGGTCACTAATATGCCCAACGGCTTCCCACAGCGCATCTGGGGCATCGGCAAAGTCAACTTTTATATATGAGTTATACTCCCTCTTTGCAAACTCTTCTGCTATGGTTGATTTTCCTACACGGCGGGCCCCACGTATCAAAAGAGCTGATTTGCCATCTTTTGTCCGTTTCCACTCAAGAAGTTTTTCATATATCTTGCGCTTAAATATCCGTTCTTGATTTTCCATTTTCCTCAAAATGTTTGGTATTTTGCATGTGCAAAAATAGCCCATTTTGTCGGAATCTCAAAATGTTTTTGGTTATTTATGTATGGATTCTCAAAATGTTTAGCTTCTGACGATGCAAAAATCTCCATGCGCAGGTGTTGAAGTGCATGGAGATTTTAAGTTTGGAAGCAAAGTCAAATTACTTCACCACTTGAATTAAGAGCAGTCATAGTGTATTGATATGTGGTTTCAGGTTCCAAACCATCTACCTCAAAACTATATCCTTTTACAGTAACATTAGCATTACGTAGCTCGACACATCTTGTAGATGCTGTTTGGAGGTACTCTATAGATATTAATGTCCCATCACTGCTAATAGTTAAAGTACAAACCGTCACACTGCCCTTGGTTATTACGAACGTGTATTTGTTAGCACCGCTCCTACGTAGGAAAATTTGCAGATTTCAACTCTTGTTTCTGCTCTGGGGTGATGCGGTAGCTTTCACGGGCTTTTTGTATGGCTTTGCGGCGTGTCCACTCCTCAAGCGTGCCTGCGGTTGTAACGTATGGCAGCGCTGCATCATACTGCTTGGCAAGGGCGGTGGCAAAGTACCATGCCTGCATCATACGCACATAGTAGTGCTCACTACGTATTGATGCCACTTGGCTCATATATTCTGGTTGGAAATCCGCATCAAGAAAGTGGTCCATCAGCATTTTAATGCCAAACCTTATGGTGTAAGGGGCTGTGCTTGCAAGCCAACGGTTAATGTGCTGTAAAAGTTCAGCCTTGTGGCGGGCGAAGCATCGGGGTGAGAGCTGGTCACAGGTTGCCCAGTTATCTATGTATGGGAGCAACGTCTCCACTTGGGCTATGCAGGTGGTAAAATCTTTGGTGGCTGAAATGATAAAGGCGTGCAGCTGGTTCTCCTCAAAATAGGTATGAGGTAGGGTACTAAGTAACTCTCCAGCCGCCTCTGTGCCTTGCAGCTGTTTGGCGTATTGGCGTAGCACAGGCGTGCGTACCCCAATAACAGCCTCTCTTGACACAGTATGCACTATGCGGCAGTTAAAGTCACCATACTCCTGCTCTGCGTGTGCAAAGAGGTATGCCAGTATTTCTGAGTTCTGCTTGCCCATTTTAGAGCAAAATTAAATTTTTTTCGTGATATTCCATCCTTTTTTGTAATTTTGCGGTTCAAAAATTTTAAAAGATGGATTTTGTAGAAGAACTTAAATGGCGTGGAATGTTAAGTAACATCATGCCGGGCACACAAGAGCATTTGAATAAGGAGATGACAGTTGCATACCTTGGTATAGACCCAACTGCAGATTCTCTTCATATAGGGCACCTGTGCGGAGTTATGATGCTCCGCCACTTTCAGAGATGCGGCCATAAGCCTATTGCGTTGATAGGAGGTGCCACAGGTATGATAGGAGACCCGTCTGGCAAGAGCCAGGAGCGTAACCTGCTTGATGAGGCCACTCTCCGCCACAATCAGGAGGCTATTAAAAACCAGCTCTCCAAGTTCCTTGACTTTAATGGAACACAGCCAAACGCTGCTGAGATGGTCAATAACTATGACTGGATGAAGAATTTCAGTTTCCTTGACTTTGCCCGCGAGATAGGCAAGCACATCACAGTAAATTACATGATGGCCAAGGAGTCAGTTCAGAAACGCCTTAACGGTGAGGCTCGCGATGGACTCTCATTCACTGAGTTCACATACCAGCTGCTGCAAGGTTATGACTTCCTGCACCTCTATGAGGCCAAGGGCTGCCGCTTGCAGCTTGGCGGTTCAGACCAGTGGGGCAACATAACCACAGGAACAGAACTTATCCGCCGTAAGCTTGGCGGTGAGGCGTACGCCATAACCTGCCCGCTTATAACCAAGGCTGACGGAACCAAGTTTGGCAAGACAGAGAGCGGTAACGTATGGCTTGACCGTCGTTACACATCGCCGTACAAGTTCTATCAGTTCTGGCTCAATGTGGCTGATGATGATGCCGCACGTTACATCAAGGTGTTTACATCACTCACTAAAGACGAGATAGACGCCCTTATAGCTCAGCATGCTGAGGCTCCGCATCTAAGGGTTTTGCAAAAGAAACTTGCAGAGGAGGTTACAGTAATGGTTCACTCACGTGAGGACTATGATAAAGCGGTAGAGGCTTCACAGATTCTGTTTGGTGGTGGTTCAGCCGATGCACTCCGTAGCCTTGATGAGGCCACTATGCTTGATGTGTTTGCTGGTGTGCCCACTTTTGAGTTCTCTATTGCCGAGAATATTGGAGCAAGGCTTGCAGACCTTATGGTTGACAAGGCACCTGTGTTCCCGTCAAAAGGAGAGATGCGCAAGCTTGTCCAGAACAACGGTTTCTCAGTAAACAAGGTTAAGATAACAGACCCTAACGCCACCCTTACAGAGGATATGCTTCTTGGCGGCAAGTACGTTCTTGTTCAGAAGGGCAAAAAGAACTACGTGTTGCTTATCGGGGCTTAAAATCTAAGCAAAATAAACCAGTGGGGCGTGTTCAGTTATGCTGACGCGCCCCACTGAATTTTAAAACACCGCGGCTCACCCCATTTAAGGAGTGAGCCGCGGTGTTTATATGGGGTTATGAAGTAAAGATATTTTACTTCTTGCTATTAGCTATAATCTGCTGGCAATCCTCAAATGTGAGGGTGGCAGGGTCTGTGCCCTTTGGCAGTTTGTAGTTGGTTTTATCCTTGCAAAGATATATGCCGTAACGGCCGTTAAGAAGCTGAACTGACGGGTCTTCTGCAAAGGTTTTGTACACCTTGTTGGCCTCTGCGTTGCGCTTCTCCTTAATAATGGCCTCAGCCTCTTCTAATGTGACTGTAAGCGGGTCTAATGTCTTAGGCAGAGAGTAGAACTTGCCGCTGTGTGCTAAATAGGCGCCGTAGCGGCCTATGGCTGCGGTAACGGCTTTCCCCTCAAACTGTCCCACAGTGCGAGGCAGTTTGAAGAGCTCAAGCACCTCCTCAAGGCTTACGCTCTCTATTGACTGACCCTTCTTGAGGCTGGCAAACTTAGGCTTCTCCTCATCAGATGCGCTGCCAATCTGAGCCACCACGCCGTATCGGCCAATCTTTACTGATACCGGGCGTCCGCTCACAGGGTCTGTGCCAAGCACTCGCTCGCCAACTTTGTGCTCCGCCTTCTGCTTGAGAGACTCCTCTATCTCCTTGTGGAACCCTTTGTAGAAGGTGTCAATGGTCTTCTCCCAGTTGGCTTTGCCTTCAGCCACTTTATCCAGGCTCTTCTCCACATCGGCGGTGAAGTTATAGTCTATAATGTCAGCAAAATTGCCTGATAGGTAGTCATTTACTACGGTACCGGTGTCAGTAGGCAGAAGTTTGCCCTTCTCTGCGCCCACCATCTCACTCTTCACGCTCTCTTTAATCTTGCCCTTGCTGAGTGAAAGCTGGTTGTAATTGCGCTTCTCGCCCTCCTTGTCTCCTTTCACCACGTACTCGCGGGCCTGTATTGTGGAGATTGTAGGGGCGTAGGTGGATGGACGGCCTATGCCAAGCTCTTCCATCTTACGCACCAGTGACGCCTCTGTGTAGCGTGGCGGACGTTGTGTGAAACGCTCTGTACACTCTATCTTGTCATACTGTGCGGAGTCTCCAACGTTCACTTTAGGCAGCAGTTTCATATCCTGTTCCTGCATCTCGTCATCGCTGCCCTCCTTGTAAACTTTAAGGAAACCGTCAAACTTAATTACCTCACCCACAGCTATGAACTTGTATGGAGTGGACTCTGATGTGAGGGTTATCTGTGTGCGCTCAATATCGGCGTCTGCCATCTGACATGCCAGTGTGCGCTTGTATATAAGGTCATAGAGTGCCACCTCCTGGCGTGTGCCACTAATGGTGTGGCTACTCATATAGGTAGGACGGATGGCCTCGTGTGCCTCTTGTGCGCCCTTTGACTTGGTGGTGTATTTACGCACCTTGCTGTACTCCTCTCCGTAGGCGTTCACTATCTCTTGCTTTGCTGTGTTTATTGCAAGTGATGAGAGGTTTACGGAGTCTGTACGCATATAGGTTATGTGTCCGTTCTCATAGAGGTGCTGGGCTATCATCATGGTCTGTGCCACTGAGAAGCCGAGCTTGCGTGAAGCCTCCTGCTGCAGGGTTGATGTGGTGAATGGCGCTGCCGGACTGCGATGTGCAGGTTTGGTGCTTATATCAGCCACTGTGAACTTTGCGTTTTTGCAGCTCTCAAGGAACGCCATTGCCTCTTCCTTGGTCTGGAAACGGGTGTCGAGCTCTGCGGTGATGGCATCGCCGTGGGCGGTGGTCATCTGGGCTGTAACCTTGTAATAAGCGTCTGCCTTGAAGTTCTTTATCTCACGCTCACGCTCCACTATAAGCCTTACAGCCACGCTCTGTACGCGGCCTGCTGAAAGCTGCGGCTTAATCTTTTTCCAGAGGATAGGGGAGAGCTCAAAACCCACTATGCGGTCAAGCACGCGGCGGGCCTGCTGTGCGTCCACTAGATTTAGGTCTATGGTGCGCGGTGCCTCTATGGCGGCAAGTATGGCTGGTTTGGTTATCTCATGAAAAACAATACGGCTTGTGGTGGCTTTGTCGAGCCCTAACACCTCTGCAAGGTGCCATGCTATGGCTTCTCCCTCACGGTCCTCATCGGATGCCAGATAGACTTTGTCTGCGCCTTTCACCTGGCTCTTCAGCTCTGTTACAAGTTTCTTCTTGTCTGCCGGTACTTCATATATGGGTTTGTAGCCTCCGCCACTGAAATCTATGCTTATGTCCTTGGTCTTAAGGTCACGTATATGACCAAAACTTGACATCACATGATAATCACTCCCTAAAAATTTTTCAATAGTCTTAGCCTTGGCTGGAGACTCAACAATAACCAAATTCCTCATATTACTTCTATGCCCTGTTCCTCACAAAGTTTTAGTGAAAGCTCTTTTAGCTTGAATTTCTGTATCTTGCCGCTGCCTGTAAGCGGGAACTCTTTTATAAAAAATACGTACTTAGGTATCTTGTAGCGGGCTATCTTGCCTTTGCAGAAATCCTTTACATCATCAGGGTGCATTGTCACGCCCTCTTTGAGGATGATGAAGGCTCCCACCTCCTCACCGTACTTCTTTGAAGGTACGGCTGCCACCTGAACGTCACTCACGCCCTCCAGATGGTACAGAAACTCCTCTATCTCACGTGGGTAGATGTTCTCACCTCCACGTATAATCATATCCTTGATACGGCCTGTGATGCGGAAGTATCCGTCCTCGTCCATAACGCCCAGGTCTCCTGAGTGCAGGTAGCCGTTCTTGTCAATAACCTCTGCTGTGGCCTGAGGGTTCTTGTAGTAGCCCTTCATAACGTTAAAGCCCTTGCAGCACATCTCACCCTGCACGCCCACCGGACACTCTTCATTGGTCTCAGGATTGAGCACTTTCACATCCACAAACGGATAGTGGCGGCCTACAGTGGTGCAGCGGCGCTCAAAGGTGTCATCAACCGTGGTCTGTGTCATGCCCGGCGATGTCTCCGTTAGTCCGTAAACACTGGTTATTGTAAGGTGCATCTTATCGCAGACCTGACGCATAAGCTCCACAGGGCAGAGGCTGCCGGCCATGATGCCTGTGCGCAGGCAGGTAAGGTCAAACATTGGGAACATAGGGTGGTTAAGCTCCGCTATGAACATAGTTGGTACGCCGTAAACTGCTGTGCAGCGCTCCTTGTGAATGGAGGCGAGCACCACAAGCGGGTCGAACTTCTCCACCATAACCTCAGTACAGCCGTGTGTAAGGCAGTTCATAGTGGCAAGCACCACACCAAAGCAGTGGAACAGAGGCACGCACACGCAGAGTTTGTCCTCCTGTGTGAACTTCATGTTCTCACCTGTAAAGAAACCGTCATTGGCTATGTTATAGTGGGTGAGCATTACGCCCTTAGGGAACCCTGTGGTTCCTGATGTGTACTGCATGTTAACCACATCATGGCAGTTTACCTGCGCCTTGGCCTTCTTAAGGTTCTCATCACTTACTGATGAACCAAGTAGCAGAATCTCAGCCGTGTTATACATACCACGATGTTTCTCCTGACCAATGTATATCACATTCTTCATGTGTGGGAAACGCTCACTGTTAAGGTGGCCGCGCTGGCAGGTTTTGAGTTCAGGCAGCATCTTGTATGTCATTTCCACATAGTCACAGTCCCATGTGCCGTCTATGATGCAGAGGGTGTGCATATCGGAGTTCTCACACAGATACTCAAGCTCATTCTGCTTGTAGTTTGTGTTTACTGTTACGCACACGGCGCCTATCTTGGCGCAGGCGTAAAGGAATGTAAGCCAGTCTGGCACGTTGGTAGCCCACAGACCCACATGGCTGCCTTTCTCCACGCCAATGGCAAGCATACCCTTGGCAAGGTTGTCAACACGGGTGTTGAACTCGCTCCATGTGAAACGCAGGTCACGGTCAGAATATACTATGTATTCCCTGTCAGGACTAACCTCAGCCCAGTGCTCCAGCCAGTCTCCGAGGGTTCTATTTGATAATTCGCTCATAAAAAATACTATTATTGCGGAGCGTAAACTACCGCAAGAATTTTGGCGTTCTGGTCGCTG
>ONBO01000050.1 GCA_900316125.1 uncultured Bacteroidales bacterium
CTTCATGAGGAACAAACTCATGTAGAGGTGGGTCAAGAAGACGAACTGTTACAGGGCATCCCTCCATAGCCTTGAATATGCCATAGAAGTCATTCTGCTGATAAGGAAGAATCTTGGCAAGGGCACGCTTGCGACCCTCAAGAGTCTCAGCAAGAATCATCTCACGCATAGCGCGGATCTTGTCACCCTCAAAGAACATGTGCTCTGTACGGCAAAGACCTATACCTACTGCACCAAACTTACGTGCAACCTCAGCATCGTGAGGAGTGTCAGCGTTAGTTCTTACGCGCAGACGTGTATATTTGTCACAAAGCTCCATAAGTGCGTTGAAGTCATCTGAAAGCTCAGCGTCCTTTGTTGCAACAGCACCTACGTAAACATCGCCGGTTGAACCGTTAAGTGAAATGAAATCACCCTCTTTAAGAGTAACGTCACCTACTGAAACTGTCTTTTTCTCATAGTTGATTACAAGAGCACCTGCACCAGATACGCAGCACTTACCCATACCACGGGCAACTACGGCTGCGTGTGATGTCATACCGCCACGGGCAGTAAGAATACCCTCTGCGGCTGCCATACCTGCAAGGTCCTCTGGAGAGGTCTCAATACGTACCATAACAACTCTCTCACCCTTGCTTGCCCAAACTGCTGCATCCTCTGCGCTGAACACAACCTTACCACAAGCCGCACCTGGAGATGCTGCAAGACCCTTAGTGAACACCTTGGCTGACTTAAGGGCTGCTTTATCAAATACAGGGTGTAGAAGTTCATCAAGTTTGTTAGGCTCAATGCGGAGAAGAGCTGTCTTCTCATCTATCAGGCCCTCACGTACAAGGTCCATGGCAATCTTAACCATAGCGGCACCAGTACGCTTACCGTTACGTGTCTGGAGGAACCAGAGTTTACCCTCTTGTACGGTGAACTCCATATCCTGCATATCACGGTAGTGGTCCTCAAGTTTATTCTGGATAGCGTCAAGCTCTTTGTAGATAGCTGGCATAGCCTCTTCCATTGAAGGATATTTGCTTGCACGCTCCTCCTCGCTTATACCTTGGAGCTTAGCCCAACGGCGGCTGCCCTCAAGTGTGATTTGCTGTGGTGTGCGGATACCTGCTACAACGTCCTCACCCTGTGCGTTTACAAGGTACTCACCGTTGAAGAGGTTCTCACCTGTAGCGGCGTTACGGCTGAATGCCACACCTGTTGCAGATGTATCACCCATGTTACCAAATACCATTGCCATAACAGAAACGGCTGTACCCCACTCATCAGGAATACCCTCCATCTTTCTGTAAAGGATGGCACGCTCGTTCATCCAGCTGCGGAATACAGCACAGATGGCGCCCCAAAGCTGCTCAATTGGATCTTCTGGGAAGTCCTTGCCTGTATTCTTCTTAATGGCTGCCTTGAAGAGTTGAACAAGGTTCTTAAGTGACTCAACTGAAAGGTCCTTGTCAAGTACAACGCCCTGCTCGCTCTTAACCTGCTCGATGATTGCCTCAAATGGGTCAATATCAGTCTTCTTCTCAGGTTTCATACCAAGCACAACATCGCCGTACATCTGAACGAAACGACGATATGAGTCATATACGAAGTGAGGATTGTTGGTCTTCTTAACCATACCCTCAGCAACTTTATCATTGAGACCAAGGTTAAGGATTGTATCCATCATACCCGGCATAGAGGCGCGGGCACCTGAACGTACTGATACAAGAAGCGGATTTGCCTCATCACCAAACTTGCTGTTCATCAAACCCTCAATGTGCTTAACAGCTGCAAGAACGTCGGCCTCAAGCACTTTAACTATCTCTTCCGGACCTACTTGATAGTACTCGTTACATACATCTGTTGTAATTGTGAAGCCTGGAGGAACTGGAATTCCTATCAGGTTCATCTCAGCAAGGTTGGCACCTTTACCACCAAGCTGCTCACGCATTTTAGCGTTACCTTCAGCCTTACCGTTACCAAAGGTATAAACACGTTTTTTAGAATCCATAAAACTTTATAATTAGGTTATAAAAATATCGATTTAACAATAGGGGGCAAAATTAATAAAAAAAGGTGAAAGTTAAAAGTTGAAAGTTGAAAATTATAACTGTCAACTTTCAATTGTAAACTATCAACTATTAACAGTCAACTATTCTGGTACATTCTCTCACCAAAAATTCCGCTTCCAACCCTTATGAGAGTGGCCCCACATTTAATTGCTATAGGGTAATCATGCGTCATACCCATTGAAATCTCACAAAAAGATTCTTTATCAGAGAAGAACTCTGACTTGAGTTTTTGAAATATATTCTTAACATTTGAGAATTCACGCTCAATCTTAGCCTCGTCATCACTTATTGAAGCCATGCCCATTACACCTATTATAGATATGTGCGCAAGGCTCTTAAACTCCTCACTTTGCAGCATCTCAACGCACTCGTCAAGGGAGAAACCGAACTTAGTCTCCTCCTGTGCCACATGGAACTGCAAAAGGCAGTTCACCACCCTGCCGCACTTAGCAGCCTGCTTGTCAATCTCCTTTAGCAGTTTTAGTGAATCAACTGACTCTATACAAGCCACATACGGCACTATGTATTTTACCTTATTGGTTTGCAGATGACCTATGAAGTGCCACTTTATATCCTTAGGCAAGGCCTGGGCTTTTGGCACAAGTTCCTGAGCATGGCTCTCTCCAAACAGTCTCTGACCCACACTGTACGCCTCTTCAATGCTCTCCACGGGATTGAATTTTGACACAGCCACCAGCCTCACCCCCTCTGGCAGCGATGCTTTGATTCTCTTAATATTTTCAGATATACTCATACTAATCCTAATAATTGTCAACTGATTATAACGTCTTTAATTATCATTTTGTCCGCCGATACGGCACCGTTCAGCTTGTCACGGAGTACAGTGCGCTGCATGTTCAGTTCCCCGCGCAGAATACTGTTATTTACCCTAAGGTGCAGCACCCCGTCACGTATGTACGCACTTGTAACAAACTTGTATATAAACTGTCCCAGCACACCAGGCACGGCATCAAGCACACGCTGCTCGTTCATCTTCTCTCCAAGCCCCATCTCTGAAAAGTAGTTCTCCAAAACCTTGCCTATAGGTGTCACGCTCACTCTCTTCATAACACTACCCTCCCGTCACTTACTTCAAAAATCTTAAACTCACCACCGGAAGAGCGCTCAAGCAGAGCATCGAGGTTTGTACGGTTAGTGTCAGTAATGAAAATCTGCCCGAAACCGCCACCTGAAACTATCTTAATTATCTGCTCCACCCTCACGGCGTCCAGTTTGTCAAAAATATCATCCAATAGCAATATCGGCGTACGCCCCATTATTTTTTTAAGATACTCAAACTGAGCGAATTTAAGGGCCAATAAGAATGTCTTGTTCTGCCCCTGGGAGCCCACCTTTTTTATAAGGTAGTCACCTAAGAGCATATCAAGGTCATCCTTGTGGATACCTTTTGTAGTGTGACCAACAATCAAATCAACCCTGCGTGAAAGCTCAAGCTGTGACAGATAGTTGCCTGCATCAAGCTGTGAACGATAGATAAGACGAACGCTCTCCTTGTCAGTGGATATGAGCTTGTAGTACCTGCCAAACACATTGGCAAACTCATCCACAAAACGGCGACGCGCCTCATAGACCACCTGGGCTGACTCCGCCATCTGCGCCTCACTCACCTCATAAAGCGTAGGGTCATCAACCTGCTGTTTCAGAAGAGTGTCCCTCTGGGCGTGCCACTTATTATAATTAAGAAGGTGGTAGAGGTAATCCTTGCTGTATTGTGAGATAACAGAATCAAGAAAACGCCGGCGGTTGTCACTCCACTCAGATATCAGATTACTATCCTGCGGTGACACTATCACAATGGGAATCAGACCAATATGGTCAGCAAGACGCTGATACTCCTTGTCGCAGTTTTTAACAGACTTGCGGCCACCGTTCTTGTATGCCACATGGATGGTCAGAGTCTCCGCATCGGGGCGGTCAGAGGTGAAAACACCCTGAATCATGAAGAACGGCTCACCATGACGCACGTTCTGGCTGTCAACAAGGCCGCTGCGGCTCTTAGTGCAGGCCAGATAGTACACAGCGTCAAGCAGGTTTGTCTTTCCCACGCCGTTATTCCCCACAAAACAGTTTATACCGCTGCAAAAGTCAAGAGTGGCCTCGGCGATGTTCTTATAGTTCAATATTGAGATACTGTTTAGCGTCATAGCAGGTACAAAGATACAATTTTTACAAAAAACTTGAATATTTTTTGGCTATTTAACTATTTTGCAGTAATTTCGCACCCAGTTTTGACGCAATCTCTGATGGAACATTTGCAGTCCGTTACATTGCGCGTTAAGTCAAACCAATAAAATATCACAGAAATGGACTTGATTAAAGTTGCCCAAGAGGCATTTGCTACAGGCAAAGAGGGTTCCCTTCCTCAGTTCAAAAGCGGTGACACAGTAACAGTGTCTTACAAGATTAAAGAGGGAAACAAGGAGCGTATCCAGCAGTATCGTGGTGTAGTTATCAAAATTTCAGGCCACGGCGATACAAAGCGTTTCACAGTTAGAAAGATGTCTGAAGGTGTTGGCGTAGAGCGTATCTTCCCATTCAACTCTCCATTCATTGAGAAGGTTGAGGTTAACAAGATTGGTAAGGTTCGTCGTGCAAAACTCTACTACCTGCGTGACCTTACAGGTAAAAAGGCTCGTATCAAAGAGAAAGGAATCTAACAAAGCAACACATTATACTGAGAGACCGGCTTTTTTGGCCGGTCTTTTTGTTTTATTACAAAAATATTACTAACTTTGCGTACGATTTACCATTATGGTCTTGACAGAAAAGATAAAGGAGCTCCTAATGCTCTTGGAAGACAAGAGCGACCAGGTTTCCAAACTGGAGCAGGAACTGGAGTATACCAAAGCTGATTTGAGAAAGGCCAATGCGGAAAATGTTGAATTGCAACGCAAGTATGACAATCTGAAGATAGCGAACGGCGCACTCTCTCTTTCAGGCGGCGATGTTAGCGAAGCCAAACGCAAACTGACCGACATAATGAACAGAATAGACGCGTGTGTTGACAGGCTAAGCAGACAATAAACTTACAGACAATGGGGAAAACGGAAGGCGATAGAAAAATAACCATAAAGGTTACAAAGCACCAAATCCCCTTACATATCAAGCCAGAGGACGAGGAGCTTTACAGAGAGGCGGAAACAGCACTTAGGCTAAGGCTGTATGAATTAGGCAAAACCATAAAGAGAGACGAAGACTTTATGCTGGCGGCCATAGCGTATGAGCTTATGCTTGAAAAGCTGACATCCGAGAAGGAGATGGAACAGTTAGGCAAAGAAATAGACAAGACATTGTCGAAGATTGATATGTAATAGTCACGCTTTTTAGAAGCACCATTTTATTAATGCAATTCTGACATACCGTAAGAGAATGGTATAGTGGGATTGCATTATTTTTTATACTTAAACTTAAAATCAAAATCAAAATATTATTAAACGCTTATGGAAACTACAGTTACTATAATATTGATTGTCGCGGCATTTATAGCAGGCAGCGGCATTGCAATAGGGCTTTTCTACCTCATACAGGGGAAGAAAGCAAAGGGCATAATTGAGACCGCCAAGATTGAGGCGGACGCCATCAAGAAGGCCAAGATGCTTGAGGTCAAGGAGAAATACATGCAACTCAAGAACGAATTTGAGAAACAGGCCAACGCCCGTAACGCTAAGATGAAACAGGCTGAGACCAAGATTATCCAGAAAGAGAAACAGCTTGCACAGCAGGAGGAGGCCATTGTCAAGAAAGAGGGCGAGATTGAGCAGATGAAAGCAAACTATGAAGCCCAGCTTGACCTTGCAGAGAAAAAAGACCAAGAACTCAACCGCCTGCACCAGCAAGCCATTGACAAGCTGGAGTCAATAGCCGGAATGTCTGCCGAGGAGGCAAAAAACAACATGATTGAATCTCTCAAAGCAGAGGCTGACACCGCCGCCATAGCCTACACAAACGAGATTATGGAGGAGGCAAGGATGAACGGCAACAAGGAGGCCAAGAAAATCATCATACAATCAATCCAGAGAGTGGCAAGCGAGACCGCCATTGAGAACGCAGTTACAGTGTTCCAGATTGAAAATGATGAGATGAAGGGCCGTATCATAGGCCGTGAAGGTAGAAACATCCGCGCTTTGGAGGCTGCCACAGGTGTGGAGATTGTGGTTGATGACACCCCTGAAGCCATTGTGCTTTCAGCATTTGACCCTATCCGCCGTGAGATAGCCAGACTTTCACTCCACCAGCTTGTACAGGACGGACGTATCCACCCTGCACGCATTGAGGAGGTGGTTGCAAAAGTAACAAAACAGATTGAAGATGAAATCATAGAGATCGGCAAGCGCACCACCATTGACCTTGGCATTCATGGTCTGCACCCAGAGCTTATCCGCCTCATTGGTAAAATGAAATACCGTTCATCATACGGACAGAACCTGCTACAGCACTCACGTGAGACAGCAAACCTCTGCGCAGTAATGGCCTCTGAGCTTGGCCTCAACCCTAAGAAGGCACGCCGCGCAGGTCTACTCCATGACATAGGCAAGGTGGCTGAAGATGAAGATCAGGAGCTGCCACACGCACTGCTTGGTATGAAGATTGCCCAGCGCTGCGGTGAGAAGCCTGATATCTGCAACGCCATTGGAGCCCACCATGAGGAGGTTGAGATGCAGTCCCTCATCTCCCCTATCGTTCAAGCCTGCGATGCCATCTCCGGCGCACGCCCAGGTGCACGTCGTGAGATTGTAGAGGCCTACATCAAGCGTCTGAATGACCTTGAGAACCTTGCCATGAGCTACCCAGGCGTACAGAAGACCTACGCCATCCAAGCCGGCCGTGAGCTGCGTGTAATTGTAGGCGCAGACAAGGTCAGCGATGCCGAGACAGAACGCCTCAGCGGTGAGATAGCCAAGAAGATTCAGGATGAGATGACATACCCAGGACAGGTTAAGATAACCGTTATCCGTGAGGTCCGCTCCGTAGCGGTGGCGAAGTAATACGCAAAACGCTCCATAAAGTAATCGGGCAGGAATTTGCAATTGCAATCTCCTGCCCGATTTGCGTTAAAGTTATATCTAACTACAGTTTCAATGTGTGCCCCATGCGTTCTTTTTTAGTTCGCATGTAGCGCTCGTTGTATGGGTTGATGCCCACCTCAATTGGTACGTTCTCCACTATCTGCAGACCGTAGCCCTCAAGGCCGGCACGTTTTACGGGGTTATTTGTAATCAGGCGCATACGGTGAACTCCGATTTCACGCAGAATGCTAGCACCTACGCCATAGTCACGTTCATCGGGGTCAAACCCTAAATGAATATTTGCATCCACGGTGTCAAGACCCTCCTCCTGCAGCTTGTATGCACGTATCTTGTTCATAAGGCCTATGCCACGCCCCTCCTGGTTCATGTAAACCACAACTCCCTTGCCCTCTTTCTCAATCATCTCCATAGCCTTGTGCAGCTGCTCACCGCACTCACAGCGCATTGAGCCAAAGATGTCACCAGTGGCGCATGATGAGTGTACACGTACAAGTATTGGTTCATCCTCACTCCATGTGCCTTTTATCAGTACAATATGCTCCAGACCGTTTGATTTCTGGCGGAACGGAATTAGCATGAAGTTGCCATATTTTGTAGGCAGATGAACCTCCTCGCCCTTCTCCACTATTGACTCCTCCTTAATACGGTAAGCGATAAGGTCTTTTATTGTTATAATTTTTATTCCAAATTTCTCAGCCACCTTCTGCAGGTCCGGCATACGGGCCATGGTGCCGTCCTCGTTCATTATCTCAATAAGGGCGGCGGCAGGATATAGACCTGACAGGCGGGCAAGGTCAATTGCAGCTTCAGTATGGCCTGGACGACGCAGCACACCTTTCTGCTTGGCATACAGCGGATTAATATGGCCAGGGCGTCCGAATGTGGCAGGCGTGGAGGCTGGGTCAGCAAGTGCACGTATGGTTGCGGCACGGTCTGCGGCAGACACACCTGTTGTGCAACCTTCAATCTTGTCAACCGTAACGGTGAAAGGTGTTCCAAGAATGGAGGTGTTGTTATCAACCTGACGCTTAAGCTCCAGTTCAAGGCATCTCTCCTCTGTGATAGGAGCGCAGAGCACGCCTCTACCGTTTTTTAGCATGAAGTTGATTTTCTCAGGGGTTATGGTCTGGGCGGCTGTAATGAAGTCTCCTTCATTCTCACGGTCTTCATCATCAACCACGATAAGAAATTTACCCTCTTTAAAGTCTGCAATAGCCTCTTCAATTGTGTTTAGCTTGTACATGGAATATGTTTTTAATTTTATTAAACAAATCTTTAACTTTCATCAGATATGCCTCGCCTCTTACAAATGTGTTGTCAGTGGCGGCAAGGTACGTGAGGAAAACACCAAGCGGGAGCAGAATCTCCGCACTAAGCCACATTCCCTGCCATACAGGCCAGAGACCTTCACGTGCCATTTTATAGCCGGTGTTGTCAATAATGTAATACACTATGAACATTACGGTTGATATCACTATTGGCATTCCCATACCGCCCTTGCGTATTATGGCGCCAAGCGGTGCGCCTATGAAAAGGAATATGAAGCAGGCAAACGCCAGTGTGAACTTCTTGTGCCACTCTATGGCATGACGGCGCAGCTCCCCGTCCATCCAGTCAGTAATGGCTGCGTCATAGTTTATATCATTGCTGACAGTGCTGCACCTTGATATGGCATTCTCCAGCACTTTTGTCTTTTGAACAGAATCAAGTTGATTGTAAATTTTACTCAAAGATTCTGCTCTATACTTAATGGCATCATTTTCAGCCATCTTGGTAGCGTTGGCAGAACCAGTCTGAGAGTCAAAGTACACGCTGTTAACCTGCTTGGTTGCGTTTGCAATTTTTACTGAATCCACCTTTGCCGCTATGGAGTCAATGGAGCGCTGAAGCTGGCGTGTGTTCTTACTAACATACTGTCCCTCCAGAAATGAGGAGCTCATCTCATTGAAGTTTGAATCAAAGTCAATAATAATCTCTTTCTTTGAGAATGTCTCACGGCGGTAAGGTATTATTTCATTTGAATCACTGTTATCACTTACGGGGCCAGCTCCTTCCTTTATGTTTTCAAAAGACTCTCCGTTATACAATGTCAAAAGCAGATATGTCTTGTCTTTTGACATCTCCATCTTGCCTTTGTCTGCAAGAATTATTAGCATGTTACCGAATCCTTGTGAATAGTCATATATCACAACATTGTTGAGCATTCCGTCCTTCTTCTCCCTTACGTATATGTTCAATCCCTCAATGCCGCTGTAAAATGAGCCTTCCGGTATGTTAAGTTCCAGTGACTTCTCTCTTACTGAGAATATCAGAGTCCACATTCTTACCTGAGCCTTTGGCAATACGTTATCAGCAAAAAAGTAGCTGCCCACAGATATGCCCCCCACTAATATTATAAGCGGCAGCATTATTCTAAAGAGTGACACTCCCGCGGCTTTCATTGAAAGCAGCTCAAGCTTCTCGCCCAAGTTTCCAAAGGTCATAAGGGAGCCGAGCAGGATAGAGAGCGGCAATGAGAGTGGCACCAGTGACAGTGCGGCGTGAAAAAAGAGCTCCGTAATAGGACCAAGCCCCATTCCCTTGCCTATGAAGTCATCAGCGTAGTGAAACATAAACTGCATCACGAGCGGCATCATATCCTTTACGCTGTCAGCAATATATATTTCCTTCTCTCCGTACATTATTATTTTTATATCTGAGCCGTAGCGATGTTCGGCTTCCAGAAGAACCTGGCGGCAGGAGCCGCACGGTTTTATACATTCATCAGTGAAACTTCCGTTTGCACGGGCCGCAATGGCAATTGCCACAGGGCTGACATCGGGGTGATTGGCGGTAGCATAAAGAAGTGCCACTCTCTCAGCGCATACGCACTCACCGTAGGCGGCGTTCTCCTGGTTGGCGCCTGTAACCACAGTGCCGTCAGATAGCAGGACAGCCGCACCCACACTAAAATGAGAATACGGAGCGTATGACTTCTGAGTCATGTCCTTGGCCTCCCTAATCAACTCGTCATACCTCTTTTCTGAGCCTGTATATGGTAGTATCATTCTTATGATGTTTATATACAACCACAAAAATACAAAATTTGTGGCACTATACAAGTGACTAATATCAAGTTTTTACTATCTTTGTACTTTAAAAGTATTTGTAATGAAGAGACTGGGCTTTTTATTTCTCATAATTGTTTCATCACTCTCCGTGCAGGCGGATGAATATGATGATTATGTAGCCCTGTATAAAGATATCGCCATAAGAGAGATGTATGACTACGGCATCCCCGCCAGTATTACTCTGGCTCAGGGTATTCTGGAGTCAGGCCTTGGTAAAAGTGATCTTGCAGTGTACGCGAACAACCATTTTGGCATAAAGTGCCACAATGACTGGAAGGGCGCCACTATGCGCCATGATGATGACGCGCGCCATGAGTGCTTCCGCAAGTATGACAATCCAGAGGACTCATATATAGACCACTCTCAGATACTTAAGAACAGGGCGCGTTATTCATTTCTGTTTGAACTTGACCGCACAGATTACAAAGGTTGGGCCAAGGGCTTGAAACAGGCGGGATATGCCACAGACCCACGTTACCCCAGACTGCTGATAAACCTGATTGAGGAGCATAATCTTCACCAGTATGACGGCATGACTCCCAAGGTTTATCCTGTTAAGCAGAAACCGGTTAAAGACTCCACTCTGAACATTAAGCATGTGTACGCACAGAAGGGTGAGACATATTACACTTTAGCCAAACGATATCACATCCCGTTTGGTCTTATCTATGTCTACAACGATGTTGACAACCGTGACCGCCAGCCATACGTGGGTGAAATAGTTTTTCTGCAGTCAAAAGGTGACCGCAGCGAGCTTTTTAGTACGCATACAGTGGAGCGTGGTGAGTCTATGCATGACATCTCCCAACGCTATGGCATAAAGTTGCTTAAATTATATGATCTTAACGGCATGGATTATAATAGCGTGCCAAAGATTGGACAAGTGCTGAAATTAAATTAAACGAATTATCATATGGAAACAGAAAACACGCAGAGAGAGCTTGATCTTATTGATTTGATTAAAATTTGCTGGGGGTGGTTTGTAAAATTTATATGCAAGCCATGCTTTTTCCTGTTCAAGTTTGCAATTAAAAAGTGGTGGGTGATATTAATATCAGCTATCGTTGGTTTTGCAATATCATATTGTATTTCTACGTATAACCCAAAGTATTTGGGTAACGTCATTTATGAAAACAACGTGGGCAGCAGTAGTGATTATGTTAATTCGATACGCCTGCTTTCTCGTACCACGCCTGAATATATGTCAGAGGTGCTCGGTATTCCTATTGAGGAGGCTATTGACATAATTGGCATAGCACCACATGCCATATATTACCGTGACACACTTCAAACATCATATTTTGTGGATATGAATGATGATGCTTCAATGGAATATGTTGCGCATCAAAATCGTTTCGCCATTGAAATTAAGGCTTATAGCAAGAATGCATTTTAACATCTGCAGGATGGGTTTGTTAGATACTATTCAAACAACCCATTTTTCAGCAAGCAGATGGAGTCAAAAATAAAGGAGCTTGACTCAAGTTCAAAACTGGCTAAGGATGAGGCAGAGAAACTTGATGGGTTAAGAGTTAAGGGCTCTTCTTCAAAGGGTGTAATGCTCTCAGGTGGAGATCTGCAGCCTTTAATGGACCCTGCAGCAATATCACGTGAGGTTGTCAGACTTAATGAACTGTCAGTAAGTACTACTAACGCTCTAGAGTATAATACTGATGTAGTTACTGTGGTGTCACCCCTTATGGTGAACAAGCTGCCTGAGAACTTCTTTGTGTTCACCTATAAGAAGTGGATTGCAATATGTGTTGTTGTAGGCTTATTGATGGCACTTTGTTTGTCATATCGCAAGGAGGTATATGAAGTGATAAACGGCAAATAAATTACCCTCTTTTGTTTGTAAATATAAAATAAGGCTGTATCTTTGCAGCCTTATTTTTTACGTAAAGGGGCTGACTGGCTTTGACAGCGGGCAGAACCGGAATGTAAGCATGCAGAGCGTTGTAAGGGGGCTCTATAATCTGAACTTTCAAAAGATATCTGGCGAGAATAACTTTGCTCTTGCTGCTTAATCGAATAATAGTAGATTAGCTTTATTCCGGCACAAGGTGCTGGATCAAGACATCTCCCAAACGCCCAAGTCACGAGGATGTTTGAACACGGAGGTGCGGTAATATCGGGACTCGCTCTGAGCCGGCTTCGGGCAAGGAGTTAAATTTTAGAAGCTAAGGGTACTTTTGGTGGTCCAGGTCTTGAAGTGTCACGAAAATGAAGGCTGGAATAAGCATGTAGAAAGCATTTTGTTTCCTCGTTTGGACGTGGGTTCAAATCCCACCAGCTCCACAAAAAAAGGATGACTTGTGTCATCCTTTTTTTTTACCCGAATATAATATTCACTTCTGGTATAAGCTCAATACCAAACTTTTCCCTAACGCTGGCGCGAATGCTATCTGACAAATTGATAATGTCAAGGCCATTTGCGCCACCTTTATTTATAAGGACAAGGGCCTGTGAGCCGTGAACAGCCACAGGGCCTACGCTTTTGCCCTTCCAGCCGCACTTCTCAATAAGCCACCCTGCCGCAATTTTTACAGTAGTGTCAGAAACCGGATAGCAAGGTATGTCTGGATATGATTTCTTCAGATTTTCATAGAGAGATATAGGCACAACAGGGTTCATAAAGAAACTGCCTGCATTTCCAAGCACCTTAGGCTCAGGTAGTTTACGTCCTCTAATAGCAAGAACAGCACTACGCACAGCGGCAATGTTCTGCTCTGGGTATTTGGCAAACTCATCTTTAAGAGAGCCGTAGTTTACATTAGGTGTCCATCCTGTCTTCTGAAGTTTGAAGTGAACGTAGGTTACTATGTATTTACCTTTCAGCGCACGCTTGAACACACTGTCACGGTAACCGAACTCACACTCGGCAGCGGTAAAAGTTTTTTCCGCTCCAGTCTTCACATCGATGCACTCCACAGCGCAAATAACATTAGCAGCTTCCGCTCCGTATGCGCCTATATTCTGAACTGGTGTGGCGCCCACCTCTCCAGGTATACCAGAAAGGTTCTCCACCCCACCATAATTCTTTGAAACGCAGTACTCCACAAAAGAGTCCCATCTCTCACCCGCTCCAACCTTAAGCACAGCCATACATCTGGTACCCTCTATAGCGTCAATTCCAGTAATCTTTGAGTGAAGGATGACTCCCTCATAGTCATTGATGAAGAGCAGATTGCTGCCTCCGCCTATATGGAAAAACTTGTTCTCCTGCAAAAGGTCACTCCTGAGCAGATATTGAAGTTCCTCCACAGAATCATACTCAATGAAATATCTGGCGTTGACATCAACACCAAATGTGTTATTGTTTAGAAGGCTGTAGTTCTCTATGGTTTTCATAGTAATGTTTTGTTCAGAAACTTATTTACAAAGGTATCTTATTTTTATCAATTGGAGTTATCCTGCACGGCAATTTTTTTTAACAATTGGTCAAACTGGCCAGCCTGATGTTTTCTGGAGAATGTCTCCACCAGCTTATTATTGGATTCAATCTTTACAATTCCGTCTGATTTCCAAACGGCATAGTATTTTTTTATAAAATGGGCCACCGCATCGGCGTTAATGGCTGAAATGCCTGACCGAGTATCATCAATGAGTTTTGCAAGATAGGCTTCATCACTGCGTACGCAGAGCACCGGCTTTCTTACAGACAGAGCCTCAAAGAACTTTGTTGTGAGCACACCTTGCGGACCACCCTTCTCCATCTTGTTAGTCAGCACAAGAATGACGCTGCTCCTGTTCAGTAAATCAGGAACGCTTTGCTGGGGCACATAATTTTCTATTTTGACAAACTCTGATACATTATATGAGGATGCAAGTTCTCCAATTTTTTTTGCAGATGAAGTATCCGTATGCCAATTTACAACAAAATCTGACGCGTTGATAACCTCCTGAGATTTCAATTTTTGCAAAGCCTCAAAGAGTAGCAGTGGATTTTGCAAACGTAGATCAAGCACGCGACCGGTGTATTCAATAACAAACTTGTCAGATTTTATATCTTTGGGAAAGAAGAACTGAGGGTCAAATCCGTTGTAAATTACAGTTACGCTCTTGCACTTTGAATCGCCGCTGGAAAGAATTTTTTCAAGCATCTCCTTATGCCACGGCGATACTGTAGTCACCGCATCGGCCATGGCCAGAAGGCGGTTACGCTGGGCAATTATCTTACGGCGTCTTATTTTATGAGCAAAATTATTTAGTCCAGCGTGTCTGAAAATTTTATGTTTTGCAAATTCAAAACCCACAAACTGCTCTACAATATCTCTAAAATCATACACAAGAGGCGCGCCGCACATTTTTGAAATGTCATACGCAGCCTGCATAGGGAACGCCATATATGTACTGCAAAGAACAGCATCAAACTTGACATCGCGCCAATGTTTTCTGAAAAGAGAGACAAGCAATTTGTTTTTGCGATTAAAACTATAGTCAAGAAGGAAACCGCCAAGCCAGGCCAGCTTGCCAGAGCGCTTGTAGTATTTAAGTCTTAGAACATTTTGTGTGCAACCTTCAACAGAGCACCCTACTACGTCCTGCTCCTCCGTAAGAACATAGACACACCACCCTAACTCCTGCAGGTACTTGCTAAGAGCCCCCATCCTTGGAGCGAATGATGGCGGGAATGCGTCACAAACTATCAGCAGGTTCCTCATAATTTAGAATTTTTTCAAACAGTTCTCTGTGATATGATCCGTCAGTCTGCGCCACAGATGTATTATGCCACAAAGTAACAAACTCTCCACCATGCTTCATAGACTCCATTCTCAACTTTTTATAAAGGTCAAACGCCTCGTCCATGTTTAGTTCCATATACTTGTCACTGCTAAGGGTGCAGTCCATAACTACAAGAGGATGTAACGTAAGCGTTGTGACCTCCTTCCGCTCTGGATCTATCCATCTCACTGGGCGACATGTGCCAAGTCTGAAACCAGCACAGTCTGCGAATCCCATTGTGTAGTCATCTGTTATGTCGGCATCTATCAGAAAGCGCATGTCACACGGCTTCAACGATGCCAGATAGTGGTGTCTTGAACTTGTGACTTTTCTGCCCGTCACACTCTCAAGAATCTCCAACTCCCCCTTGATTAACTGCGGATTAAGCGCCGCCTCATAGCTCACGTGCAAGCCTGCATCAGGGTAAAGCTTAAGCACTTTCTTCACATCATCGCTGTATGGATTAAAATACGGAATATCCTGTGGTAGTGTTTTTCCAGCCACTTTTATAAACGTCTTGACCGTTATATGGTTAAGTTGCTTCTCCTGATTCTTCATCCAGTCAAATGTGAATAGAGGATCATTCTCCACCCCACCAATGAAAGACTTTAAGGCGGTAAGCGCTTTATTTCTTAGCAAACCGCCAGCCAGACCGCGCAATGAACGATATTGAGCAATGGCATCCACATCGTGGGTCATAACAAATTTATATCCAGACTTTAGTGCAGGTATCTTAACGCCACACTCTCCCAACCATTTACGGAGCAACCTGCCGTACATCTCAACAACAGGCGTACCCAGGAGTCCGGCCTTAAAAAGCAACGAACTCTTGGCCGCAAACCTTCCATGCTCATCACGTTCCTTTACAATAAGCTCCTCATACCTTGACAGAAGAAAATAGGCGCTCGCCACCAAATCAGCCTTTACAAAAACCTGGCTGTTTGTCCTGCTAACAGAATCCTCTCCAAAAAGGAATGGCACACCCTCAACCTGCTTCAGCGGCAGCTTGGGCATTGAAGCCGCTGTGCCATACACACCATCCTTGAAAAAGTTTGAAGGGATAATCACAACTTTGTAATTTTTCCATTCAGACTTATCAGCAGTGTACCCCACAAGAGAGCCCGGCTTGCCAAAATCAAGCATGAAAGACAATATGTATTCTACGGGGGACAATTGATAGTTAATAGTTGAGAGTTGACGGTTGAGAATTACAATTATCTTGTAAAGATAGTAAAAAATTTTGAAAAGTGTTTTGCGATTCAAAAAATTGTATTACCTTTGCATCGCTTTCGGAGAGATGGTAGAGTGGTCGATTACAGCGGTCTTGAAAACCGCCGTACCGAGAGGTACCGGGGGTTCGAATCCCTCTCTCTCCGCCAACACATAAAAGGTTCGCTATATGCGAACTTTTTTGTTTTTGGCTCCGAGAGAGGGATAATTTATTATTCCGCTCTTGGAGATAAAACAAAATAAAGGTTTCAGTGTTGCTGAAACCTTTTTATGTGTTGAACAGCCTTTCCTCATTAGGGATCACGAGCAAACAAACAGTTTGCGAGTAATCCCTCTACTCCGAGTTGCAAGGACGCCTGCGGCGTAATTATTTCTCCACCATCTTCACATTCAGCCCGTCATACTCACGGTCAAGGACAATGAGCTTCATAGGCTGCATACTGTAAGTCATCTTCTCTCCAGTTTTCACACTGTACTCATATACAAGTTCACCATCCTGCACCTTTACGTCAAGAGGCTGAATCTCAGTAGCCACATCAGTAACAGGCAGAACCACAGCCAAGACAAACTGCTTGCTAAAATCTATGGCAGTGGGCATACCGTCCTTCCCCATCACAGCTGCCATGCCAAACAAGTTCTGGAACTCATCAGCAGAGCTAATCTTTGGATTTGCAGGAATCTCAGCATTGTTTTTGAAAAAATAGTTCTTTGCAACAGTATAGTTCACACTACTTCCAGTAGCAGAGCCGATTCCGCTCTTACAAGAGCAGAATAGCATAGCGCCACACAGCGCCATTATAAAAATCAGTTTTTTCATACCTTAATTATATTTACACATCGCAAATTTACATTTTTTTCATTAAATTTGCAGAGAACCATCCAATCAACACTATGAGAAAGTTTGCACTTGCCCTGTTTATTGCATCATTGTTTCTAAACACAAATGCAGAGAACACTCTTCTTGTAGGCGGCGATGTCTCCGTCCTGCAAAGTTATGAAGACCACAACGTACCATACTTTAACAAAGACGGGGATGCAATCAGCGATATGCTCATATATCTGAAAAGCGATATTGTAGGTTGGAACGCCTTACGAGTTCGCCTTTTTGTGAATCCGCA
>ONBO01000047.1 GCA_900316125.1 uncultured Bacteroidales bacterium
TTTGCCTGCAATGGCACCACAGTGAGTACACTTCCTGTAACTGCCCGCATCAATCTTTACATCGAGTACTGTGTGACCGTTGGAGCACTTGTACAACTTAAACTTCTTGGTGCCTAAGCGGCGTTCTGTGGTCTCCTTCTCAGAGAGCAGAGGCAGCAAATCCTCCTCATTATTATCAGCAAACATATCAGAACCGCATTCAGGGCATGGAGGTCCTGCATATTTGTACTTATCACGTCCTGTATAGGCTATTATAAGAGCTGGAATTGTAACCCATGGGGCTATAACCAAGGCACCCAATGTTTTGTAGCTGAACATACCCTCTTCATAAACACGGAGCTTCTCATACGGAGAATGAGCGTGCTTTAACATTCTGAACCTAGCCACAAAGAACATTAGAATCACCCATGTATTGCAAGCCAGTATCGCCCAGCCAAACGTATCATCCATGTTATGCGCTATCTCACAGGCGGCGCCCGCACCAACGGCAGGGCCTACAAAATAGGTCATACATCTGGTTATCTTGTTATCATCCCAGAAAGAAATTTTAGAGCCTTTCTTCTCTGAGACCTTTATCACACCGCTGTTCCTGCTATCAATCTTATATTTCTGAGGAATCATCCTTCTACCGTCACTCCAGCAGTCTGAATCCTTATCCACTACAGCCACATCTGTAGATGTTTTTTCCTTATCACCATTATCTACTTTGGTGGCCTTATTCATGCTCTTCCTCATTCCATAAACACCAAAAGCAACAAGGCAGAATATGCCTATAACTATCCAAAAACCATTCAGTGCTTCACGTAATTCCTGCTCCTCCTGAAGTTTCTTCTGGTTCTCCATTTCCATTTTCAGCTCCGTCATAGCCTGCTCGTTTGTGACGAGCTCCATGAAATATGTCATAGCATCTCTGATACCCTCTGCATATCTGTTCTCCTTGAACTGTGGCACCATCTTCTCACGCCCTACGTATGAGCAGATGGCATCAGGGAACTGACCCTCCAGACCATAGCCTGTACGTATCTGCCAATAGTGGTCAGCCACAGACACAAGTATCAGCAGACCTCTGTTGGTATTCTTATCACCTACACCTATTCGCTGGAACAGCGCAATCGAGTAATCAACCGGATCCTCATCACCTATGGATGGTACTGTAACAATGAGTGTCTGTATCTTGGCCTCTGAATCCAGGAGCCTGCACAAATCATTCACGCCATGCTCCATAACAGGGTCAAATACGTGTGCCATATCTGACACATAATCCTCTGCATTGGCGGTGTGAGGGTTTATCACCTCATCTACGGTCACCACCGTAGGGGACGGATGCTTCTCATCGGCGTACCCGTCATCATACTCGTCCTGCGCCGATGCAAAGACCGCCACGGCGAGCAGAAAAATGCAATGTAATAATTTTTTCATTGTAATTTATATTTCTGATGCTTCATTTAACTATCAATTGTCAACTGTCACCAGCTCCCGCCAGCTCCTCCACCGCCGGATGAACCGCCGCCGTAGCTGCCGCCGGAATCATAATCATCATCATAAGATGAGCTGCTATAGCTTTCACGCTCCCTGCTGAGTCTCTCCTCACGCTCTGCGGCCGTCTCAAGCCTTGGGATAACCTTATTCTCTGTAAACTCCTTGCCGCAGAACAGGCACTCATACGTAGTTACCTGCAGACCTCTATGGGTCTCTGTGGCCTTCTCTGTAACCTTGGTGTCAATATATTTGCCAGCCCTGGTTCCGCAATGTGAGCATACGTGATACCTTGTGTTTTTAGAGGTGGCTGCATCTATGATATTGTGTCCGTGCTCGCACGCCATAAGTTTGAAGGTGCGGCTGCCAAGCTCCATCTCCTTGCACTCAGCCGGAGATAGCTTTGTTTTGAGAATATCATTATCAATTATAGGGGTCAGGTGTCCGCCGCACTTAGGACAAGGGGCTGTGGCCGCCTCACACTTGCGTTTGCCTGCCCACGCTATAAGCGCCGCCGACAAACCCACCCATGGAGCTATCACCACCGATGTCCAGAACACTGAGCCCTTGAAACTGTCATCATAAACCACCTTCTTTTCATAAGGGGAGGTTGCCTTTTTAAGGGTTCTCATCCTTGAAAGGAAGTAGTTGAGCACCACCCATGTGTTGCACACAAGAATCATAGGCAGCACTGTGGCAAGACTCTGCGTAACTTCACAAGCCGCACCTGTGGCAAGCGCTGGGCCAATATAGTATGTGGCATTTCTAGCTATTGAGTTCTCATCCCAATACTTAATATTAGCCTTCTTAGGGTTGCTCTCCACATATATGGCATTCCCAACCTCCTTGCTTATTAAATAAGGCTGTGGCACCACGCTCTCATACTTCACAATATCTGCATCGGCGTTAACATCCTCCTTGGCCTCTTTACCCTTTTTCCCTTTCTTTCTTCCCTTGGACTTACTTGGCTTATTGAAGTAATATGACCCTAACGCAGCCACGCACCATATTGCTATAAGAATCCAGAAATAGTTAAGGTTCTCACGCTCCTTGGCCATCTTGGCAGCCTCCTCAGCAGATTTCTGCTCAGCACGGAGCTCCGCAACAGCGTCATCGCTGGTGGCAAGGGTCAGAACAAAATTCACAGCATCTGTGATACCACCTGCATAGTCATTATTTTTGAACTTAGGTACCATCTTGTAGCGGCCAATCTGAGAGCAGATTGCATCGGGGAACTGCCCTTCAAGACCGTAGCCTGTGCGTATCTGCCATTTGTGGTCTGACGCAGCCACGAAAATTAGCATACCACGGTTTGTCTCCTTCTTACCCACACCTATGCGCTGGAACAAATCCAGTGAGTAATGGAACGCATCCTCATCACCTATTGACGGCACTGTAACTATCAACATCTGTATGTCCGCCTCCTTCTCAATGCGCAGGCATAACTTGTTCACGCTGTCCTCCTGCAGGGGTGTGAACACACTTGCCATATCAGACACATAGTCCGCAGCATTGGCAGTGTGAGGGTTTATCACCTCATCCACCCTAACTATCTGCGCCGATGCCATCACGGCAAATAATAGAAAACTAATGCAATGAAAAATTTTCTTCATTATAACAGATTATAATACTTTATTCACACTTCGTGTTCTTCAACACGTCAACTTTCAATTTATTATCGTCTCTATATAGACGGGTCTTATGCAATAGCCAAAGTATTTGTGGTTCAGTTCCTCTACACTGGGGTCAGACTTATCAGCACAATCAAAAGTATCATATTCCAGAGCATAGCACCAGCGCAGATCCTTGCCACCACCAAACATTGCATCGTGGGTTCTGTGATCCACCTGAGTGGATGTCATAAGATAGGCTGTATCTGTATGCTTGATAGTGGGGCTAAACTCATCATGTTCATAATCTGTTCCATTGTAAAGGACACCTGTCAAAGGAACGTAGATGTAATTATCTTTTAGACGCTCACTCTTTGATGACACCTTAAAGAGCTGAACACCCTCAACAGTAGTAATTTCCCAGTTGCATTTCTGCGCAAGATCAAGCATCTCCTTTTTTGTAGGAAGCCTCCATTTATCGCCCCACGCGGCCTTGGCTGCATCATATTGTGTGCCAGATATTTCTGACATGTCCATCCACTCCCTGTCATCTGTGCTATGAGAGTACAAATCACAAGTGGCGCCAGCAGGATTGACATCCGCCCAATAGTAACGGTTACCACATTCAACGGGTGATTTTGCCCCGATGTTACGGTCCGCCCATGGTACTGAAAGGCCTAAATATACATACTTACCTACAGGTGCGTCAGGTGTTTTAAAACTCCTTACATCGCCGTAGTAGCATGAGCCTTCAAATACAGAATATGCCGCGTAGTAGTAGGTGGCACCGGTATAAAGGAGGTCTATTTTTACCGATGAAACGCCGTTCTTGACACCGTCACCCTTCTTGCGCCAGGCGGTCTTGCGTTTCAAATCACTAAGATTTGTGGAATAGGCTATTCCATACTCAGTAACTTTGGGGTTACTACTTACTTTAAGAGAGAACTCCACGTTGTTCAGGTCATCTACATCACCCCTGACAATAGTTTGAACTCCAATATCATCAAGAGTGCCGTCACCGTTCACAATGGCAGGTGTGTCTGTACCATCTGACGATGCATCCTGTGCAGGCTCTTTTGCCGCCTTGTTACAAGCCGCAAACAAAAAGACTGCCAGAATAATATAAAAAAAACGTTTCATTAAATTTGTTAATTTATCACTATTGGTTCATAAACCGGTCTTATAGAATACGAATAGTACTTAGTATTAAAGACTGCCAGACTTGGCTTCTTCTCATTTTCATAATCTATTATATAATAGTCAAGTGCATAGCACCAGTTCATAACATCGCCGGTCATAACATAAGGGTTCCAGTCTGCCTTCTCCACCTGAGTGCCTGTCAGAAGATAAACACTCTCAGCATCCTTCTTAATGATTGGATAATACTCATCATGTGCATTGTCAGAGCCAACAAACTCCAATGCACAAAGAGGAATGTAAATGTAATTATCACTAAGATATTCAGATTTAGGTGTAACCTTAAAGAGTTGCTTGCCCTCAAGAGTAACAAGCTCCCACTTGCAATTATCAATAAGCTCCTTAGCCTCAGCCCTGGTAGGAAGCCTCCAGCGGCCGCCCCACGCTGCCTTAACAGCATCATACTCAGTGCCGGAGATGTCTGATATGTTTAACGGCGAATTTTTTGTGTACATATCAGATGTGCGTCCAATAGGAATAACATCCGCCCAGCAGTAGAAGTTACCTGCACCTGTTGGTGAGTCTGCGCCTAAGTTGCGGTCTGACCAATCTACAGAAAGCCCCATGTAAACAGAATTTCCCACAGCCGCTTTAGGTGTGGTAAGACTCTTAACCTCACCATGGTAGCACGAGCCCTCATATATGGAGTATGCGGCATAGTAGTATGTTGTGCCTGAATAGAGCAGGTCAAGTTTAATAGAGACCTCTCCGCTTTTGGTCACCTCGGCCTTCTTGCGCCAGGCAATCTTGCGTTTCAAGTCTGTAAGGTTAGTGGAGTACACAATGCCGCACTCCTTAGGAACAGCCTTGTCGCTCACTTTCACCTTAAAGTTGATGTTATTTAGGGACTCAACATTGCCCGTGGCTACGGTCTCAACACCAATCTCATCAAGAGAGCCGTCAGCTTTAGGCAACTCCACAACTACAGGTGAATCCGTACCGTCTGACAATGCAGGCTCCTTTGCCGCCTTGTTGCAAGCTGCAAGCAAGAGAAGAGCTGGAATTAAATACAGTATTTTCTTCATAGGATTTTCAACTTGTAAATACGAGATCCATCGCTACGCTCAGGATGACGTAGGTGAGATTACTTTTTAACACAACGGACAGACATACCTTCATCCTCATAGTGACCAGTTTCTACAACCACGTCATCCTTGCCTCCAACAGACGGCAGCCCCATACAATATTTATAAGTTCCAGGGTCACTCACAGTCTTTTTAGATGTTGAAGCCCAGAATGATGTACGGAAGCCCGGCTTTGAAATATATGCACCAATTTTATAAACTCCGCATGGGTATGCATGGAAACCGCAGCCATCTGTACCGTTGCCCTTAGAACTGTCCCAGCCTACTGAAGTCTTCAAGAATTTGCCTCCCTTGCCTGCACCAGCCTGACCCTCAGCAAAGCTCGCCAGACTTGAGAGTTCTGAGTATGTAGGCAGACGGAAGCCGTTAGGGCATATACCCTGGCGTTTCTTGCCATCATACTCACCTTCATCTTTCATTGACATAGCCTCATCAGCGGTAAGACCCATGGCGCCAATCCAGTTGTAGAGGTAGCCCATATCATTCTTGTAACCATCCATTGAGCCAAGATCACTCAGTCTTGACGGATCAACACACGCCCTGCCTGTAAAACCAATACCATTTTCTGTCAAAGTAACTTTCTTTCCATACAACTCACTCTCAGTGTCATAAGTCAGGCACCTGAGGTTCTCAGTCATCCAACGCAGACTCTGAATCTTGGTTACACCGTAAGTGTGCCCCTCTATGTCACGTATCTCATTGTCATTACGGCCGTCACGTTCAACCTTGACATCAGCGTAAGACTCTTCATCTATGGCAATTGTAATAACACCGGAAGTCTTATAATTATAAGTTGAAGCATCTGTGATAACCTCAAGATTATAACCGTTGCCAAGACCTGGGTTGAATTTGGTGTCTGATACATGAATCCAGTCCTTTGACTTTGCATCAACGGTAACCTTGACTGTTACAGCGCACTTCACGTTAACAATGAACCTGTCTCCGTAAGCCCTTACCTCAGCTGTTTTCTTATCTACAACCACGGTTGACAGTATGGCATTAGTTAGACACGATGTCATCAATAGAGCAAAAACAGCTGCCAGAGTAAATTTAAGTATTCTCATATTTATTAAAGTTTATTTATTTTATTATTTAGTGGCATTCTTAACATCGTCAAGCGTAATCCGGCTTAGCTGCTCCTTGCTTATTGTGCCAGAGCTGGCGGCAAGACGGTTTGCCTGGGCAGTGAGAGTCTTCTCAAATATGTTACGCACATAGCGTCCGTTGCCAAAGTTACGGTTCTTGCGCTGAACCACCATGTTCAAATGCTCCTGCAGATACTCCGATGCGTCATCATCAAGCTTCATATCATACTTCTTGAGGTTTCTGCCATACATTTCAAAAAGCTCGTCAGCATTATAGTCAGGAAACTCAATATAGCGGTTAAAGCGTGACTGAAGTCCAGGGTTTGAATTTATGAATGTCTTCATCTCATTAGTGTAGCCAGCCACTATAACCACCAGATTGTCACGGTCATCCTCCATGCGCTTAAGCAGCGTTGAGATGGCTTCATAGCCGTAGGAGTCATCCTTTTCAGCCAAAGCGTAAGCCTCATCTATGAACAACACTCCGCCAAGTGCGGAATCTATTATGGCGTTGGTCTTGACTGCTGTCTGACCAAGGTACTCAGCCACCAGACCGCTACGGTCTGTCTCCACCAGGTGTCCACGCTTCAGGATACCCAAATCCTTGTATATGCCTGCCATTATACGTGCAACGGTGGTTTTTCCAGTTCCAGGATTGCCCGTGAAAACACAATGATATGATATAGGCGTGGTCTTAAGCCCCTGTTTTTCTCTTGCCTGCTGAACCTTTATAAAGTTAACCAGCGATGTCACCTCCTCCTTCACGGAGCCAAGCCCTACCAAAGCATCAAGCTCCTTATAAGGATCCTTGTCCTCAGGCCACACCTTAGACACAGGCGCAGCGGCAACTTTGCCATCAGCGCTGCTCACAGAACCCGCATCGTTGTTCTTAACAGGTTCATACTCATTTAGCGCATCGTTGTCAGAAGCCACCACACGCTCGTTAACCTGCTCAATAGGCTCAGAGGTGGAATCATCTTCAAGCGAAACAACTATGGTTAGCACTCCAGCCACAATAAAAGCTATCAACAGCAAAGCAGCCAGAAACGTGACAGCCTTATTCTCTTTGAATACATCTAAATTCATAGACAGTATATACTAAAAAGGGTAATAAATAACACATTAAATCCATCCAGTCAAACACTCCCGGCAATATTCCAGCCGCCTGCATTAGTTCTGAGACAACGCCCATAACAGGCACAAGACTCACCCACACCACTCTAAAGCCCAAACTTACGCCTCTGCCGCACCAAAGAGCCTCCATAGCTAATATATAGGCGGCGGACCAAAGTGCGGCTGGCAGTGAGTATACCACAAAGTCTGACACCTCAAGCCCCTGCACGGCACCCCTCAAAACACCCAACACATCACCCGCTCCTAAGGCCTTCAGTGCCACAATAAGCAGAAGGTTTGAAGGGCGGAACGCCACGTAAACCATACCACCCAAGGCAAGCAAAACAAAGGCCGCAAGGTAAGCCATCAGTATTTGTAATATATCTTTATACTGTTATTACCATCGTAACCATTGATCCAAATATAGGAGCTCTTACGGGTTGATGTGCCATCCTTATAGTTATATACAAGAGCCTCCTTGCCGCTAATTTTCACAGTTTGTGCCGTTGAATACTCTATGGCTGAAGTTGGTATCATGCTGCCGTCTGACAGCGTGGCTTCAATTGCGTTAAGCCATGCCGGACCTTGACCGTTAAGATTATATTCATTCTCCGTGCCAGCTATCTTAACAGGCTCAACCTCGTATGTGCCGCCACCAGATGTGTTGGCAAGCTTAAACACCAGACTCTTGCACTGGTTAACCACACCGCATTTTGCAGTGTACACTGTGGATTCTGTCAGCAAGTGGAACTTGATATCCACTTCAGTAGCACTAAAAAAACCTATATCCAAAAGTGTAAAGTAGAATTTGCCGTCTGAAGAAGGTTTGCAGTAAGTCTCATTATTTGACTTCTTGGAGTCAATCTTAATAGCATTCTCACCGTAATAGAGCCCGCTCCTAAGTGTCACAGTTGGTTCAAACTCCTTGTTCATAAAGCAGCCTATATGGTTTGACCTGTCAAACCACAGATCCAGATTAGACTGTGTAATGGCAGGCAGGACAGTAACGTTGCAGCTGGCCGTTATGCCATTTGAAGACTTAACCACAATCTCATAGAGGCCGCCATTGGTGTTTGTACAGGTAGCCGTGGTGTAGACAACACCGTCCGAGCTCTTTTTTGCATTTCCAAACTTAATTTCGTTTGTTGCAGAACTACTGCCCGCCGATGTGAACTTCTTTGCCGTAAATGTAAACTCCTTATCTGCATCAAGCAGTTTCACAGGCAGATAATTCACATTTACCAAGAAACCCACACTGCTCTCACCTTCACTGAAATGGCATACGCTTACATTTGGAGACACAGTAAATGAAGAAGGAGACTGCCTTGTAACAGTCACCATAACAGACTGAGACAAACCTTCCGCACTTGCACTTATAGTAACATCCCTGTCAGCAAAGCCACTTTGGAATATTGATTTAAATGTAGCGTAGCGCTTGCCGTCAGCGTTCAATCCAGTGCTTACAAATTTTACATCAGATGTGCTGGTGCTCCAACTAAGTTTTGAAAGGTCAGCGCCATCAGGAGTGTAGCTGTCAACCATCACATTAAACTCCTCATTCCACAGAGGCTTGGTATTCTCAGCCTTTAAGGTGAATGATTCTATAGTCTTGGGCTCTTGTGACACTACCATAGCCTGAGCATAAACCTCACTGTTACGAGCATACTCCACACTAATAAAACCAGACGTAGGGTTCTTTAGCATAGTAATAGTTCCGTCATCACTCAGGGTGAACTCTCCTGTTATAGTGTTACCCTTTTTCCATACAAGATTAGGATATGTAGGAGGAAGATTGTTATTTGTGCAGGTTATCTTAGGCGTAAGTTTTGTGGCCACGCCGGTGGTTACAAACAACACATTGGACTCAACGAGTACAATCTTTGTAATCTCATTCACGGCCGATGTCACCGTAAACTGCGCAGACACATTATTGTAGCTGGCCATAAAAGCAGTAACGCCATTGGACTTGGCGGTTATCTTGTAATCTCCGTTCTCAAGTTTCTCAACATCAACCACATTAGCGTTATAACTTATCCCTACGTTGTCAACATTGGCATCGCTCGGCTCAACCTGTATGGATGTGATGACACTCTGGCCTATGAACAGATTCTTTTCACCTGTCTGGCTAAGTGTAATCTTGGTAATAGCTATAGGCTCTATCACCACCTCACACTGGTCACTGACACCCATCACCGTGGCAGTCACAATTACACTTCCGGCCTTTTTAGGGGTGAGGAAATTGCCGTTCATTTCAGCCACACTTTCATCACTCAGGGACCACACTATCTTTTGTGATTCAGCCGCCTCAGCAGGCTGTGTTTCAAACACAAGAACCTTTCTCATGTTCATATCTTCACGTTCTGAGATGGTATAGCTTCCAGCGGTAAACTCCAGTTTTGTTACCTTAGTAACCTCCTCTTTCTTACAACCGCAGAATGTAACAAGCAGCAATACAATACCTATTAGGTAGTAAAATGACTTTTTCATATTAAATATTTAAGTGTGTTTATTCTGCAAATGTATGAAAAAATTTTAGGTTTTTTTGTTTTGCACACACTTATTTGTATCTTTGCACCCTCAAAATACACATCTATAATATAATATGGCTATGAAGAAACTTGTAGGTGAGAAGATTAGAGCTATCCGTGAGAGCAAGAAGATGAACGTTGAAACACTCTCTGAGAATAGCGGTCTGGAGCTTGACCTGGTAAAACAGATTGAGGATAACACTAACATTCCCGGACTCTCACCGCTAATTAAAATCGCACGCGCGTTAGGCGTGAGACTTGGAACCTTCCTTGATGACAGTGACAGCATTGGCCCTGAGATTTGCCGTGCAGGAGGTGCAGAAAAGAGCCTTAGCACATCAAACACAAAGAGCCGTTCAAACTCCCATCTTGATTTTACGTCACTAGCAAGCCACAAGGCAGGACGCTCTATGGAGCCGTTC
>ONBO01000022.1 GCA_900316125.1 uncultured Bacteroidales bacterium
ATGAAGAAGATATATATTGCACTTACAGCCATGGCGCTGCTTACACTGACATCGTGTAAGGATAATATGACATCACTCAGTAACCCTGATAACCGTACGTTCATCAGAGAGGCCGATGGCAGTTTTGAAACTCAGTTCCAGGCTCTTTGGGAGGGTATAAACCAGAGCTATGTTTTCTGGGATGTTGACAAGACGGACTGGGACGCCCGCAGAGACGAGCTTATTGCTCTTGGCAGGGAGCTTGACGCACTTGGCAAATCAGGCAAACTGGATTTTAAGAGCAGTGTGATAGAGGAGAAGATAAGAAAGCCGTTTTTAGGGCTAATAGACCATCACATGGGTATAACGGTGATAAACCCTTACAGCCAGGCTGCGTTTGAGGATAAGGATGACTATTACTTTATGCCGAGTGATAGTGAGGTGAAAAACCGTCCAAATTATACTGCACCTAAAAAATTCTCTTTATACTATGAAGTGCTGAAAAGTACTTTTGGGAACAGACTTACACAAGGCATGTATGATAAATTCGTTGATAATGATGGAAAGAATGAGACATACTTAATATCTGCACTTATAGACGGATGTGTTCCGTATCTGCACATGTCAGGCTATAATGTTTCCGCCATATTGGAATCTCAGACTGAGACAGGGGCTCAGAAGGTGCTGGACGCATTCTTCATAAACATACGTGATTTGAAGAAGGCTGGAAAACTTAAAGGTGTTATTCTTGATAACAGGGATAATTCAGGAGGTGCATTGTCAGATTTGAATTATGTGTTGGCTCTTTTCATCAATGAGCCTATGGACGTGTTGTATACTCGTACAAAGAACGGACTGGGAAAGTATGATTATTCAAACTGGACAAGAAATTATTGGGAACCTAACAGTAATGACGCCTGCTACGTGGGAGATCTTGGAGACATCCCGTATGTTGTGCTTCAAAATGTAAACGCTGTTAGTATGGGTGAGATGTCAACCAATGCTATCTCCCGTTTAAGCAGCGGTGTTACAATTGGCACAAGAACTTACGGCGGTCACGGCACTTTGATAACTTCAAATACATACGAGCAGAATGGTTATAATGGTTCGTATAACCAGATTGACAATGAAGGCGGACACAGTGTTTACACCACAAACACCATGAGCAAGCTCTTTAACAAGAAGAGCGGGCAGTGGGAGGTTATGGAGGGCGTAGGCCTTTATCCTGACATAGAGTGTGCACTTGATGAGAAGCAGTTTTCACTTGGCACTGACAATCAGGTTGTAAGGGCTATGGATTACATTAAAAACAAGCAGTAGTAATGCGTATATTTAAGTTGACATTGGCGGCGATGCTTGCATTGGCAGTGGTCCTGACATCGTGTAGAAAGGATGAACCAGGCGGTGACAGCCATACGCCCATAAAGATGGTGCTTGCTGACAGCTGCCATATTAAGGTTGACGGTGTAATCAACTCTAAGCAGTATTTCACATTCAATGCCTACGGACTGCCAGTGGAGACGCGCCGTGTGAAGGCTGAGGGTAATGGTTTTGTGAATGACTCTCTTGTCAAGCGTGGGTTTGACAAGCACCGTAACATGCTCTTTGAGGAGCGTTACGTTTGGAAAAACGGCTTTTGGAACACAGCATCCAAGCGTGAGTATACGTACACTTCAAATGACAGCATTGCTACTTATATTGCTTATAATGGTAACGGCGATGTGAGCGGCTGGCGCGCAACTGAAAAACATGAGTATGATTATGACAAGAGTGGCGTTAAGACCAAGCACAACGCCTATACTGCTGTGTCAGGAGATATACTTAAACTTAAATCTTCTCTGACATCGGCGGTTGATCCTGAAACTGGTTTGTGTACATTCGCAACAGAGTACATATACGATGACAATGGTGTCAAGACTCCTGTAACAAGAACTGAATATACCCGTTATGATGACGGCAATGTTAAAGTTGCGGGAGTTGATAAGCGTGAGGGAGACGTATGGAAATCATACTGTATAAGCACTTTCACGTATGACGCAGGCGGTAGAAAAACATTGGAGATGGGTGCTATCTATAATACAGACAAGGGCGTTTATGATATGGATGAAATGATTGGCATCAGTTATACCACCGATGGCAAACTTACCATGTATAAGCGAGATTGTAAGTTTGACGATGAAAGCAGCCTGAGCACAGAAAAGCTTGTGGAGAATGAGTATAATGCCTCTGGCAAGATTGTAAAGTATCACCTTGAAACCAAGGACGGCAAGTTCAGAGGCAAGCTTAATGCACATTTGATAAAGTCTGCAGATTGCGCCTACAAGTATGACAATGCCGGCAACCTTATTGAGGAGACATTTAATTATGACTTCTTGTTCAAGTTATGGCCTGAGAAAGGTGTGATTGAGTATTTTAATAGCGAACATGTTTTTTAACACCCTTCTAAATATCATCCTGCAAATAATCCCCCTTGGCGGCGGGCTTATGGGTGGCGGCGCCTTTGGTGGCGGAACCATGCAGGAGCCTGTGCAGTGGCATGACAGCGTGTCGTACAATACAGACGGCACCGTGTCACTCATTATCACTGCCACAGTGGATGAAGGCTGGCATATCTACTCGCAGAATCATAAGGGCACCGCTCTTCCGCTTGAGATTAAAGTGCAGGAGGGTGGCTGCTTCCGTATGCTTGGGGATAAGTTCTCTGAGGCCCCAGACGCAGAGGAGCACTATGATGAGGTGTTCAAGGAGACGGAGCTGTACCATAGCGGTGTGGTGACATACGCAATGCCTGTAAAAGTACGTTGTGACAGCCTGTTTACTATTACCGCCCATGCAGAGGGTCAGGCCTGCATTGATGGCTCATGCGTGCCTGTGGAGTCTGATTTCAGTTTTGAGATAGACCCTGCCATGGTGGTGCCGTTCGGCAACTCCACTGATGCAGACGCTGAGGCTGACACATCGTTGCTGTGGTTCTTCCTTATAGCCTTTGGCGGCGGCTTGCTTGGTATACTCACTCCTTGCGTATTCCCAATGATACCTATGACCGTGTCATACTTTATGAAGCACGGAGGCAGGCGTCAGGCCATATTCTACGGCGTTTCAATAGTGGCTATCTATCTGATACTCGGAGTGGCTCTTTCTGCCATATTCGGGCAAGGGTTTGCCAACGATATCAGCACCCACTGGCTGCCAAATGTGCTCTTCACTGTGATATTTATAGTATTTGCCATATCGCTGCTGGGCTATTTTGAAATCTCCCTGCCCTCAAGTTGGGTGAACTCATCCGCGCGCAATGAGGAGCGTGCCGGCTACGTGGGCACATTCTTTATGGCACTTACGCTTGTGCTGGTCTCTTTCTCCTGTACATTGCCTATTGCAGGTGCTGTGGCCCTTGGTGCGGCAGACGGCTCATTCCTAAAGCCTATAGTTGGTATGCTTGGCTTCTCCCTTGCATTTGCACTGCCTTTCACACTCTTTGCATTCTTCCCTGAGTGGCTGGGCAGACTGCCTAAATCTGGAAGCTGGATGGGGGCGCTAAAAGTGACTCTTGCGGTGGTGGAGCTTGCGTTTGCCTTCAAGTTCCTGAGCGTGGCTGATCAGGCGTATGACTGGAACATACTGCCAAGGCAGCTCTTCCTGACTATCTGGATAATTCTTTTCGCCCTTCTTGGGCTCTATTTCTTAGGCGTAATAAAGTTCCCTGTTGACGGCGGCACAAAGCCAAAGTTAGGGTGGGGGCGCGGCACAATGGCGGCTGTAAACTTTGCCATTGTGGCTTACCTTCTGCCTGGTATGTGGGGGGCTCCGCTCAACGCCATATCGGGGTGGCTGCCGCCTATGAGCACGCAGACTTTTGTGCTTGGTGGTGACAACAAGGCTATGGCTGAGAACCTGGCATGGCAGAACAGTGCGGTTATGGACTATGATATGGCGCTTGACTCTTCTAAGACGGCAGGAAAGCCCGTGTTGCTTATGTTTACCGGCCACGGATGCGTGAACTGCCGTAAGATGGAGCAGAAGGTGCTGGCGGACAGCGCAGTGGCTATGCAGATGAAGAACTACATTATCTGCACCCTCTACGTTGATGACAAGGTGTCAAAATTGTCTGAGCCTTTTGTTACTGCAGAAGGGGAGTCTCTTTCCATGCTCGGCGATAAGAACAAATACATCCAGAAGGCGCTCTTCCACCAGAACGCACAGCCCTGCCACTACATAATAGACGGCGCATCAGGGAAGGTGCTGAACGGTCCTGTCTTCTATACCACAGAAGTTGAGGATTATTTAGAATTTTTAAATGGCAAATAATTTTCAATTTTCAATTTTCAACTTTCAATTATATTTACTAACTTTGTAGTCTGTGAACTATATTAACATTACTTCATAAATTTTAAATTATGGTATCTTACAAAGAACTTGGCCTTGTAAACACCAAAGAGATGTTTAAGGGCGCTATTAAGGGTGGATATGCTATCCCTGCTTTCAACTTCAATAACATGGAGCAGATGCAGGCTATTATCCAAGCCTGTGCAGAGACAAAATCACCAGTTATTCTTCAGGTATCAAGCGGTGCCCGTAAGTATGCAAACCAGACTCTTCTCCGCTACATGGCTCAGGGAGCTGTTGAGTATGCTAAGGAGCTTGGTTGGGAGAACCCACAGATTTGCTTGCACCTTGATCACGGTAACAGCTTTGAGCTTTGCAAGAGCTGCGTAGACATGGGCTTCTCTTCTGTAATGATTGACGGTTCTGCTCTTCCATACGAGGAGAACATTGCTCTTACAAAGAAGGTTGTAGAGTACGCACACGCTCACGATGTTACAGTTGAGGGTGAGCTTGGTGTTCTTGCTGGCGTTGAGGATGAGGTCTCAGCTGAGGCTAGCCACTATACACAGCCATCAGAGGTTATTGACTTTACAAAGCGTACAGGTGTTGATTCACTTGCTATCTCTATAGGTACTTCTCACGGTGCTAACAAGTTTACTCCAGAGCAGTGCACACGTGATGAGAACGGTATCCTTGTTCCACCTCCACTACGTTTTGATATTCTTAAGGAGATTGAGGAGCAGCTTCCTGGATTCCCAATCGTGCTTCACGGTTCATCTTCTGTTCCACAAGAGTATGTTAAGATTATCAATGAGAACGGTGGTAAGCTGAAAGATGCTGTAGGTATACCAGAGGATCAGCTCCGTCAGGCAGCTAAGTCTGCTGTTTGCAAGATTAACATTGACTCTGACGGTCGTCTTGCTATGACAGCTGCAGTACGTAAGTTCTTCAATGATGAGCCATCTAAGTTTGACCCACGTCAATATCTTGGCCCAGCCCGTGAGGAGCTGAAGAAGCTTTATATGCATAAGGTTGTTGACGTCCTCGGCTCTGCAGGCAAAGCTTAAATTGATTTAACAGATATTACTCAGGAGTGCTTTCGCACTCCTGTTTTCGTTTAAACTCCCTCCCTTAAACTCCAAACTAACTCAAGTTTTGGAGTTTTTTCTTGTTATTTCTATTATTATTTGTTAATTTTGTAAGTTACGTATAGTGGCTAATAGTGCCATTTTTAGACTTATGACCTTGAAAATCAATAGAATACTGTTGAAAATAGGGCTCTGTGCACTCCTACTTCTGAGTGCGGCGGGAGCTTTGACTGCAAAAACCATATACTTGCAGGCCGGTATATGGAATACAGGCGGGGCCTGGTATCAGATTTATTATTGGGATGGTAGTACAGGCTGGGCTACGATGGAGAATGTGACATGTGATATCTTTAAGGCCACTATTCCAGATAATGCTAAAAAACTTAAATTTCTACGTAGAGCGCCAAATACACCTGGAAATAACTGGAATAATATTTGGAATGAGACAAATGACCTTACGCCAGGCAGCAACAACAAGTTTGATGTCACTACATGGCATACGGGACAATATGGAGAGAGAGGTGAATATAGCGGTGGTTCTTGGTATTCACATTCAGTAGTGCCCAAGAATACTTACATCTACTTTAATAACTCCAAGACTCAGTGGGATGATGTTTATATGAGCATAGTTTGTGGTTGTACAAACAAGGATGCTCAGGTTTGGGAGTATAATAATGGAGAGGACTGTGTATGGGTTAAGATGGAACGCTATTGTGGTGACATTTATCGTACCAAACTTGATAGAGACGCATTCTTTGGGCTCTTCTCATTTTTTGCAAACAGCCAGCAAAATTATGACCATCCATACGCTACAAGCGCGCTGCTTCACTTTGGTCTAAATACTGCCACTCCGGTGGCTAATCCTTATGAAAGGACATTTGATGACGGACGTCAGACCTATGTATGGTCTGGAAATACTCAGGCCTTGCCGTCAGGAATGTCTTCAGCTACACCGCTCTCTCAGCTGCCTCTCTCTACAACCGTGACAAATCCGGTACACAGGGGCACGTCGGTAACCCTCACAGTTGATGATTTAAGCCAGGAATGGATATGGTATAAATCATCTGATGGAAGGGGCTGGTCATCTACAATTGATGGCGTGTCTGGCACTAAGCATGAATCTATTACTAATGCTCCTCAGCAGTCCACATACTATATGGTGCGCGATGCCAATAATATTTGTAAGGCCATGTACCGTATAGAGATAGATATTGAATGTGACGGCGATAAAAAGATTCTGCTTGACTTAAACTTTGATACTGACGCCTCTAACCAATACTTTACAACTTATAAGCAGCGTCGTTCTGTTATAGCGTCCAGAGGCGAGAGTGTGAATACAAGTATATATGCCTATTCGCCAGAGGACAAGGAGATTCTTGACGGTTTCTACGCAATATTGGCCAACCCGTACTGGGGTGGGTTTGGCATGCAGCAGACATCTTCCTCTTGTCATGCCACATCTTGCTTGAGCAATACAAGGACACCGTCCAGTACAAATCATGCATGGTACTCAGATATTAAAGACCATACTCATGGTGGCGCGGACGATGGCAAGATAGGTGGTATGCTTATGGCAAACTGTAAGGATAAGGAAGAGGTTATTTTTTCATACAAGACCCCAAAATTATGCGGACATAATCTGTTTATGACATTCTCTGCATGGTTTGCCAACGCCACCACGTATGTAAAAACGCCAGGCCTCACTGATGAGATTCTTCCTATCAACGCCCAGATACGTATTTTGAATGAAGCTAAAACAGAGGAGGTTGCCCATATTGATGTAAACAATGTGAAGCCTAACGCAAACTGGAGTTTGGCATGGAAAGAGGGACGCTCATCATTCTTCTCAGGAGAGAATGACTACCTGACCATACAGATTGTAAACTACGGTGAGTCTGGTACAGGTAATGATATTCTTATAGATGATATAAAGTTTACTGCATGCGTACCTCGTGTTGATGCAAGACCTACCACTGATGTGGATTGCGGTGATGAGACTACACTTGAAGTTGACCCTGAAGGCATCGCTGAAATTTTTGACGGTACACCATACTATCTGTGGCAGCGCTGGAACTACTCAACAAGTCAGTGGGTTAGCATTGATGATGCTACAATGCCTGGTGGTAGCGGCTTTGGAAATGTGACATATAAGTTTGCAACAGAGGAACATCCGGAAAATGAGAAACCTAAGTTCCGTGTGGTTATGTCAAACAGCCGCTCAGTGGCACGTGATGTTGGTGCAGGTAATCCGCCAGATTGTGTGAACTTTGCTATTACAGAGGATATTCTGGTAGACTGCGCTTGTGTTCCTCAGAGCATATCTAAGACATCTGGCAGTGCAACTCAGACAGTCTGTGAGGGTAATAGCATATCCAATGTGGTTTACGCATCGAGTGGAACTGCAAATAAAAACGCTGCTGCAATTGGTCTTCCTGACGGCCTTACTGCAACTAAGAGTGGTAAAAATCTGACTATCAGCGGTACTTTGCCAATAATAGACAAGGATTCCACCTACACTATCAAGGTCTTTGCTGAGGGAACGGCGGGTGTGTCATGTCCGTCAGATACACTTGAACTTGTGATAAACTCCAAACGCAAACCGTCACTCACGCTCAGGGCGGGGGATTTCAAAGACCAGTTTATTTGTAGAAAAACCAATAATGCTGAGATTGACTCTGAGAATGATTACATAGTGGATGACATTCAATTTACATGGGGTGGTTCAGCCACTGATGTAACTTTTAATCAGTCTCCTACACCTACAGCATCGCAGGCAGGTCTTGATGCTAATAAGGTTGTGGCTAATAAAACCATAACGCTATCAGGCTCACCAGCAAGGTCCACCACTTATACGGTAAGTACAACGGGGCAGAACAGTGCATGCGCCGCGGCGGTAATGAGTGGAACCATAACAGTGGGAGATATACCAGATGAGCCTGGATTTAAGTATAAACAACTAAAATAGATAATAATATAAACTAAAAACCTATAAGCTATGAAAAAGAGATTATTTTTCTGTTTAGCCGCAGTGGCTACAATTTCTGTGAATGTTTTTGCAGATGAGGGTACTCTAAGTGATAAACAAACTGTCTGCCAGTCTTCAAAGTATGAGTATGAGGTAAATCCTCTCACTGCGGGAGCATCGTATGAGTGGGACTTTAATGGTATGGGAACTGCCAATACAGACTACAAACTCACTGATACTGAATCTACTCACTATAAGATTCAGATAGAGTGGCTTACAGAGACCAGTACAGGAAGAACTATGAAGTCTCGTGAAAAATCAGGCGAAGGGTGTATTGGACCATGGAAGGAAACTACGGTTATAGTTGCACCAAAACCAGAGGTAACTGACAAAGAGAGCACGCTATGTTCTACAGGACAGGGAACATCAAGCATCTCAACTGCTACTACTGATGATGTTTACGGTCAGGATCTTACTGTTACAGATGAGAACGGCTTTACTATTACAAAGTGGGATTTGGCGTATGAATCCGCCTTGCCATCAGGTGTTACTATGACAGGCGCTACCATTCCTGCCACAGGTGTAATAGATAAGACAGTGCTTAATAATATGAAATTTTCAAACACCACATCTGCTACACAGGATGTAGTAATTAGTGTTACACCTTACATTGGCGACTGCGTTGGTGATCCATATAAAATTACCATCCATGTTCTGCCAGAGGTTAAGGAACATACAGTTAAATATAGGAGCTTATAATTCACATAATTAATAACTTTTTTAAACAACTAAACACTATGAAAAAGAATTTAAATTCAATCGCCATTGTCATAGTGACATTGGTAGCGAGCTTTGCAGCTACGTCTGCATTCGCAGAAGACCCTACTCAAGGTCTATGTATCTCATCATTTACGTATGAGATTAATAGTCCGGTTACAGACCCGAATCCTTCAACTTACACTTGGGGTATTGATGACGGCACTTCTGGTACAGACTGGACAATGACTGCCACTGAAGGCACTTCTACTGAGGTGGATTGGAAGGTTGCTGGTACTTACAGATTGTGGTCACAGGAGACTAACAGCTATGGTTGCGTTGGTCCTAAAGGCTATGTAACAGTAACTGTATCAGACCGTCCAACAGCCACTCCTTTGAGCAACCAGATATGTTCCGCTACACAGGGTGCTACCAGAGTTGACGTTGTTACTCTTAATCTTGCCGATGCTGGTGCTACCAGGTATGCATTTAAGAGTCTGACAAGACCTGAAGGCATAACACCTGCTGCGGGCAATGCCGTTTTGGTTGCTGATCAAATTATTGAATCTGGTGACTTTGACATCATTGCTAATGACGCTTACACAAATACAACAAATGCGCCACTTGATGTTGTTTATACGTTTGTTCCATTCTCAGCTACTTGTGGTGATATTGCAGGTGAAGAGTTTACTGTAACAGTAACCGTATATCCAGAGGTTAAGGCTCCAACTATCAAGTTGTTCTAATAAGTGCTGGTTTAGCGTAGTTTGCCACACTGCTTTGGGCTAACTGTATGCTGTAGGTATGCACAGTCATGCCTGTATATGCAGGTGTACCTGTAACTAAACATATTTGATTGCGGAACTTAGACATAGTATTGCAGTCTGGTGGCTCGTTATAACCGGGGCCATTCTACCAGCGCATATCCTTGCGGCGGACATCAGCCTTAAGGTGGGGGAGGAACATACCTTTAGTATGGAAGGTCTCTCTCCAGGCGGCGATGTAACCTATTACTGGAATGTGGATGGTGAAGATTTGCCAGACAACGAATCCTCCATAACAGCAATGTGGGAGGAGGCGGGCGAGTATGTCATAACCGCATGGTATCAGGTTAACGGGTGTACGTCACCTCAGACATCCATTACAGTGGAGGTTATTGATGACGGTTCTCTGCCAGATATCTATCCGGCCAAGTTCTTCACACCAAATGGCGATGGTGTGAATGACACTTGGGAGATAGGTAACATAGAGTATTACCCGGATGCCCACATAGAGATATATGACCGCTACCATAAGTGCCTCATCAAGTACAGAGGCACAGACTTAGGCTGGGACGGTAACTATAACGGACACCAGATGCCATCAACAGACTATTGGTACTACATACGTGACGGTAAGCTGAAGGGTGGAGCGCGGAGCGGACACTTTATCCTGAAACGTTAAAAACGTGTGTGAAACGTTAAAAATATCCGTCATTCTGAGTGAAGCGAAGAATCTCGTCAAATTTTTAATAAAATAGTATTACTTTTGCAGGCGCTAATCAAAAAGAGTGGCGCCTGCATTGTTTATGTATATTAAGAAACACATATCCGTCATGCTGAACGCAGTGAAGAGCCTCATCCTCTTCCTGCCAATCCTCCTTTCCTCCTGCACTGAGCGTTATGACTTTAAGTTGCAGGAAACGGCATCAAAACCCGTTATTATAGGCTATGTATGCACAGAGAAAGGGCAGTACGCCATTGATATAACCCGCACCCGCGGGTACTTTGATACAGGCAGTATGCGTGATGTGCCGCCTGCCAAAGTCTGGATAAACGGAGAGGAGCTGACGCCTGACAAGGAGCTAAAATCACGCTACGTAACCAGGCCTGACTTCCGCGCCGTGACAGGTGAGACCTACACCCTGCGTGTAGAGATGGATTTTGACGGTGACGGCAAGGATGAAACCTATACGGCTGAGGCTGTGGCACCCAGAAAGGTCTTTTGCTTTATGACCCTCCAGCCGCTCACAAATGAGCCTGACGGCCCGGCGCTACCTCTTACCACGCTCTTGATATTCCAGGACCCTAAGGGGGAGGATAACAACTATGGAGCGCACCTGTATATATCCACAGCCAGAGACTCAAATGACACTTACCACAAGTATCATATATCCAACACCCCGTCAAAATACGTCACAAATATGTTTAAGTCAGACGTGGCGGACGGTAGCCTTATCTACTATCCCGCATATATGATAGGCCGTAAGATACTTCATACACCGCTTGATACGCTTATGGTCTATCCGTTTGATACCATAGAGGTGTCGTTGAACTGCCATAGCAAGGAGTTCTATGAGTTCATACGCCAGAGCGATGATGCCGCCAGCGGTTCCAATCCTATGTTCATGACACCTGCAGGGCCTGTCACAGGCAATATAAGCGGTGGGGCGGTGGGAGCCTTTGGAGTTTATACAAACTCCTACACAAAAGGCGTAGTGCCTTATAAAGAGGGGACATGGAAAGATGAGGATTTGGAGAAGAGGTTTGGGAAGAACTGGAGGGAAGTAATCAATGGAAAATTGAAAGTTGAAAATTGAAAATTACATACGCGTCATTTTGAACATTATTTTTTTATTGGTAGTGTTCAACTCATTTGCGGCTGAGGACGCCTCCATGGAAGGTGACCTTGATGAGGTTACAGTGCAGGGAGAGTCATCCATGAAGCGTCTTGACACACCAACCCTAGGCTTTGAGACCATGACCATACAGCAGATAAAGCGTCTGCCCTCAATGCTTGGTGAGGTGGATGTGATAAAGTCCATTGAGCTGCTGCCGGGCGTGCAGTCTATGTCAGAGGGCTCGTCGTCCTTCAGTGTGCGTGGCGGAGCGCCGGACCAGAACCTGATACTGCTTGACGGCGCCACCATCTATAACGCGTCACACTTCCTGGGTTTCTTCAGCGTGTTCAATAATGATATAATAGACAAAGCGTCACTATATAAGGGCGATATGCCGGCAACACTTGGAGGCCGCCTCTCATCAGTACTGGAGATTACCACAAAAGAGGGTAGTAATGAAGGTTTCCACGGCCAGGGTGGAATAGGTCTTATATCATCAAGGATATTGCTTGAAGGTCCCCTTGTAAAGGACCGTCTTACCGCATGGGTGGCAGGGCGTGCTTTCTATGCGGGAATGTTCCTGCCTGCCTTTAAGGGGCTTAATCCTACACTTGGCAATACAGGCCTCACCTTCTACGATGTTAACGCCCGCCTCTCCGCCACATTATCCAGCAAGCACCGCCTCTTCATATCGGGGTATGCAGGGCAGGACTACATGGCCATAAACAACCTAGGCAAATTCTCATACGCAAACTATGCAGCCACAGCACGCTGGAGCGCTATAGTGTCGCCAAAATTCTACATAAACACGGTGTTTGCCGCGTCATTCTATAATTACCTGGGCAGCGGCTCGCTTAACGCCCTTTCAGGGGAGTGGCGCTCACGTATTGAAGATTACGGCCTGCGTCAGGAGTACTCCTATAACCCCGATGAGCACAACCAGCTTAAAATGGGCTTCTCCACCTCATACAAGTACATTAAGAGCGGCGATGCAAAGATGGTGCAGGATGGTATAGATTCAAACCTTGCCATAAATATTCCGCCGTCACGCAGTCTGGAGACAGCAGTGTTTGTAGCCAATACCCAGAAGTACGGGCCAGTGTCATTAACCTACGGCCTAAGAGCGTCAATATTTAACAATATAGGCCCTCAGACAGAGCTTGTGCTTGGTGACAATCATCAGAAGGTGGATTCAGTGGTGTATGGCAAGGGCCAGTTCTACAACACATATTGGAATCTGGAGCCTCGCGTGGGCGTGGCATGGGAGTTCTATAATGATATGTCGCTCAAGGCCAGCTATTCACGCACAGCGCAGTATCTGCACCTTATGCAGAGCTCCACTGCCGGCTCTCCGCTTGACGTATGGAGGGCGTCAAACCCTAACCTTAAGCCAGAGGTGTGTGACCAGGTGTCAGCCGGCTATATTTGGAACTTCTACAAGGGACAGTTCCAAGTGAGTGTGGAGGGCTACTATAAGTGGCTTCATAATGTTGTTGATTTTAGAGATTACGCCAATATAATGCTCAATAAGGACATCGATGAAGATATCCTAAGCGGTAAAGGACGCTCGTTTGGCGTGGAGTTCATGCTACGCCGTGATGTAGGTAAGGTCACAGGCTGGATAAGCTACACGTACTCCCGCTCATTCCAGACCATAGATGGTATAAACTCAGGCGTGGAGTATCGCTCCACTGCAGACCGTCCGCACAGCGTGAACATAGTGCTGAACTATAAGATAAACAAGTGGATTGATGTCTCCGCCACATGGGTGTACGCCACAGGCCAGCCTTTCACAGCGCCTGACGGCAAGTATGAGTTTGACAGTTTTGGAGAGCCTGAGGTGATACCTCTCTATTCAGGCCGTAACACCTATCGTCTGCCGGATTACCACCGTATGGACCTGGCGGTCACATTTGATTTGAATAAGGGCGTAAAAAAGCGCTATAACCACAATATCAACGTTTCAATCTACAACGTATATTGCCGTCATAACGCTTGGATGATGAGTTTCAAGACAGATCCTCAGACAGGTTCTCAGTTTGCAGAACTCACCTATCTGTTTAGTATAGTTCCCTCAATAACGTATAATCTGGAGTTCTAACCCAAGTAGCTCATCAGCAGCTTGCTCTTGGAGTCTGTGCGGAGTTTGCGTATAGCCTTCTCCTTAATCTGACGTACACGCTCACGTGTGAGGTCACACTTGTCTCCAATCTCCTCAAGAGTCATCTCCTGGCAGCCAATGCCAAAGAAGCACTTGATAATCTCTTTCTCCCTCTCGTTAAGTGTGTTAAGGGCTCTCTCAATCTCTTTTGACAGAGACTCGTTGATAAGCTCCTTATCTGCCACAGGAGAATCATCATTTGGAAGTACGTCAAGAAGACTGTTATCCTCACCCTCTACAAAAGGTGCGTCCACAGAGATGTGGCGGCCAGATGCTTTAAGTGAGTCTGCTATCTTGTCTACAGGTATGTCAAGCTCCTCAGAGAGCTCCTCTGGTGAAGGACGGCGCTCGTTCTCCTGCTCAAATTTGGCAAGAGCCTTGTTAATTCTGTTTATGGAGCCCACCTGGTTAAGTGGAAGTCTTACAATACGTGACTGTTCTGCAAGAGCTTGCAGAATAGACTGCCTAATCCACCATACTGCGTATGATATGAATTTAAAACCTCTTGTCTCATCAAAACGCTCCGCAGCCTTTATTAGTCCCAGGTTGCCCTCGTTTATAAGGTCTGGTAAGCTCAATCCTTGGTTTTGATACTGTTTTGCAACAGAAACCACAAAACGCAGGTTGGCTCGGGTAAGTTTCTCAAGAGCTATGCGGTCACCCTGTTTGATTCTCTGCGCAAGTTCAACCTCCTCTTCAACGCTGATAAGGTCCTCACGTCCAATCTCTTGCAGGTACTTGTCAAGTGACGCACTTTCACGGTTTGTTATTGATTTTACAATCTTAAGCTGTCTCATACTATATAGTTAGGCAAAATTGAGTGCAAAGATAGTAATAAAAAAGTGATTCTAAAAATTTGTAGCCAAAAATTTTTTCCATAAATTTGCAAACTTTCTGCATAAAGACAGCAGGACGGTCTGTTGCTTGCCCTAGTGGCAAGAGGAAAGTCCGGGCAACACAGGGCATTATACTTCCTAACGGGAAGCTGTTGGTGACAGCAGGTTAGCGTAACAGAAAATAACCGCCGTAAAAGGTAAGGGTGAAAAGGCGAGGTAAGAGCTCACCGCTCTCTTGGTAACAAGTTGAGGCAGTACGTACTATATGTTGCAAGACCAAATATACCGACGCATGTAGGGCGGCCCGTCCGATGTCGGGGGGTAGGTTGCTTGAGGGTACTGGTGACAGTGCTCCTAGATAAATAACAGACGGTCGCAAGACCACAGAACCCGGCTTATAGTTCCGCTGTCTTTTTTAATTTAACTTCTTTAATGTTCTGGAACGCAGTATGTTCCTATCCTTGTCAGTGGCGTTCTGAAGCCATCTTGTCTCTGAGTTTACGTAGGCCAGAGATATGTCCCAAAGCTCTGCTGTAGTGCCTGAGCTCTCTATTGAGTTGAGGGCAAGGAAAGTCTCATATACATACCAGTCACCGCTTTTGAGGCCTGATGCACTCCATGCACCGTCTGTGAGTGTCTGGTATTCATATTTGCCGTCCTCTGTAAAGACCAGGCGGACTTTTCCAATGTTGTCAGTGTTAGTGTCGTCAATAACCTCCCAAGTGCCAAGGTAAGGTGACTTTATCTGCACTACACGGTTGTATTGCAGAGAGCCGGCATCGGAGGAGAGAAGGAGCATAGTGTCATTAACCACCTGAAGGTCTCCTGTAACCACACCGCCCACGTTGAGCGCTATTCCCTCAAACGTCCATTTCACATCCTGCTCCTGCCATACGTTCTTATCGCTCTTGTTGCAGAGAACAGCCTTGCTCTTATCTGTGAGGTAGAATACGTTACGGTTTTCAGTGGCCACACGCTGGTCATTGTTCTTGGCAAGCACCCATATTCCGTTCAGTTTTGTTTTAACGTACGGGTCAGTAACATTACACGATGCGAACATCAGTGTCATGACAGCCAATATAAACGCAGACCTTATCTTCATGTTTTACTGTAATTTAGCAAGTGCTTCTTTAATTTTTTGAGCCGCCTTCTTGATGTTCTCATCAGATGTGGCGTATGACATTCTAATGTAATCTGGTGCACCAAATGCGCCGCCGCCTACGCAAGCCACGTGACCCTCTGTAAGGAGATACATAGCCAGATCAGCTGCACTGTTTATAACGTCACCCTTAGGAGTCTTCTTTCCAAAGAATGAGTTGCATTTAGGGAATACATAGAACGCACCCTGAGGTTTGTTAACCTGCAGACCTGGTATGTCACTCATGAGGTTGAATATCAGGTTTCTGCGGCGCTCAAATGCAAGACGCATCTCCTCAACGCAATCCTGAGGACCTGTGTATGCGGCTTCAGCAGCCTTCTGGGCTATAGAGCAAGGACCTGATGTGTACTGACCCTGTAGCTTGTTGCAAGCCTTTGTAATCCAGAGCGGAGCAGCTATCCATCCAATACGCCAGCCAGTCATAGCATACCCCTTTGATACGCCGTTTATTATAACCACGCGGTCTTTAATCTCAGGGAACTGAGCAATGCTCTCATGAGCGCCCACATAGTTAATGTGCTCATAAATCTCATCAGAGATTACGTATATGTTAGGATATTTTGCAATTACATCAGCCAGAGCCTTCAGCTCGCTCTTAGAGTAGACGCTACCAGTAGGGTTAGATGGAGAGCAGAGTATAAGAGCCTTGGTCTTAGGTGTTATGGCAGCTTCAAGCTGTGCGGCTGTCATCTTAAAGTCCTGCTCAATGCCTGTTTTTACAAAAACATTGGTACCGTCAGCCAGTTTTACCATCTCAGCGTAGCTTACCCAGTATGGAGCTGGGATAATCACCTCATCGCCGGCGCCTATGATAGACAAAATCACGTTGCACACGCTCTGCTTTGCACCGTTAGAGCAAAGAATCTGTGTGGCATCATAGTCAAGATTGTTCTCTGCCTTCAGCTTTTTTGCAATGGCTTGACGTAGTGGCATATAGCCCGGAACTGGTGAGTAGAATGAGAAGTTGTTATCAACAGCCTGTTTAGCAGCCTCTTTAATATGCTTAGGGGTGTAGAAATCAGGTTCTCCTACGCTAAGGTTCACAATATCAAAACCTTGTGCTTTAAGTTCGTTGCTCTTCTGTGACATTGCCAGGGTTTCTGATTCAGAAAGGGAGGCAAGACGTGGTGATAATTGACTCATTTTTGTCTGAAATGTTAAAACTTTAAATTTGAGTGCAAAGTTAAATCTTTTTTGTTATTTTTGCAAAACGTTTGGAAATTTATGGGTTAAACCATAAAAGAAATCTTTGGTCAAATTGATATGAAAAAAGGTATTTTGATTCTATTAATGGTGTGCGGGGCAGTGGCTGTATATGCCGGCGGCGATGACATCATAGGTGTGTGGATGGATGTTGAGAAGACTGGTAAGACCGAGTTCTTCAGTAAATCAGAAGACGGCATGTACCATGCTAACTGCGTATGGCTTGCTAAAGACAAGGAGAAGGACGGTACACCTCTTAAGGATAAAAAGAACCCCGATAAGACCAAACGTGGAAATCCTGTGATTGGTACAGAGGTTATGTATGTAACATACGAGCCTGACAAGAACCGCTACAAGATGGACTGGGCGTATGACCCTTCATGGGGGCTTGCAGTCAAGAATTCAGGCTACATGACCATAAAAGGAGACACCATGACCATAAAGGCAGGGTGGGCGTTCATCAAGGTTACACGCAGAATGACGAGATGCAAGTAAATTGACAGTTGACAGTTGACAGTTGACAGTTAGAGTGTTCCCTTAGTGCTTGGAAGATTGTAGTTATACACATCGCGGCGTATAGCCATCTTAAGTGATTTGGCAAAGGCCTTGAAAATCCCTTCTATTTTGTGATGCTCATTTGTACCCTCAGCCTTAACGTTGAGGTTCATCTTGGCGTTGTCACTAAGTGACTTGAAGAAGTGCAGGAACATCTCAGTAGGGGTGTCACCAATCATCTCACGGTGGAACTCAGCGTCCCATACAAGCCAGGGGCGGCCTCCAAAATCAAGAGCCACACTGCATAGGCAGTCATCCATAGGCAGGCAGAAACCGTAGCGCTCTATGCCGCGCTTGCTGCCAAGAGCCTTGAGAAGAGCCTCGCCAAGTGCTATGGCGGTGTCCTCCATGGTGTGGTGTTCATCCACGTTAAGATCACCCTTAACTTTTATCACCAAATCTATGCCTGAGTGCTTGCCTATCTGGTCAAGCATGTGGTCAAAGAATCCTAAACCAGTGGAAATCTCTGTCTTACCGCTGCCGTCAAGGTTCAGCTCCACGTAGATGTCAGTCTCTTTGGTTTTGCGGCTAACAGTGGCTGTACGCTCGCCTGCAAATATGCACTCAGCCACCTTGTCCCATGTAGGGAACTTCTCTGAACCTATGACTATTGCCTTGCAGCCAAGATTGGCAGCCAGCTCCGCATCGGTGGAGCGGTCACCTATAACATAACTGTTAGCAAGGTCATAATCTCCGCTCATATATTTGCCAAGCATACCTGTACCAGGCTTGCGGGTGGGCAGATTGTCAGCCTTGAATGATTTGTCAATTAGTATGTCATCAAACTCCACGCCCTCACCCTTGAAAACCTCAAGCATCTTGCCTTGCACAGTGTCAAAAACTTCCTGAGGGTAGCCTTCAGTGCCTAGACCGTCCTGATTGCTGACTATAACAAACTCATAGTCAGTTTTCTGACGCAGAAAATAGAGATTTCTTATTACTCCTGGCAGAAACTCCAATTCAGAGAGTGAGTTTACCTGCTCTGTTACTGGCGGTTCCACTATAAGGGTGCCGTCACGGTCTATGAAGAGTGCGCGTTTCATTTATTGTAGATTGTATAAAAGTTCATTGTTTTCTTCCGGGGTGCCTATTGTAATGCGCAGGCAGCCTTCACACAGCTGTACCTTGTTACGGTTGCGTACTATCACGCCGCTCATCATCAGTTGATCATAGCGCAATTCTGCGTCATCAACCTTTACAAGCAGGAAGTTGGCTTCAGAAGGGTAGACGGTCTCCACGCAGTCAAGTTTCTGCAGCTCCTCTGCCATGCGGCTGCGCTCTGCAAGAATCTGCTGCACCTGCTGCTTCATCTCATCTTTATGGTCAAGTCTCTCGCTAACAAATTGTTGTGTGAGTAGGTTGATGTTGTATGGGTATTTAACCTTGTTGAAAAGCTCTATTATCTGTTTTGAGGCAAACGCCATTCCACAGCGCACAGAAGCCATGCCCCAGGCCTTTGAGAATGTCTGCAGCACTATAAGGTTAGGGAACTGGTTTAGCGTCTTCAGCCATGACTCCTGGCTTGAAAAATCAGCGTACGCTTCATCAATTACCACTATGCCAGGGAAGTTATAGCACATAAACGCCAGCTTGTTACGCGTAAGCAGGTTGCCGGTAGGGTTGTTTGGTGAGCAGAACCACATTACCTTGGTGTGCTCATCCACGGCTGTGATGGTTTCACGTCCGTTGATGTCAAACTTGTCATCAAGCTTTATGGGCCTGTACTCCACGTTGTTAACATCGGCGCAAACACCGTACATTCCGTATGTAGGCTCTATAGCCACCACGTTGTCAACTCCAGGCTCGCAGAATATGCGGTAGATGAGGTCAATGGGTTCATCGCTGCCGTTACCAAGCATAATCTGGTCAGCAGGCACGCCCTTAATCTTTGAGATTTTCTCCTTAAGAGCAATCTGACGTGGGTCAGGGTAGCGATTGTACGGAGCGCCGTAAGGGTTTTCATTGGCGTCAAGATATACAGAGGCCTCACCTTTGAACTCATCACGGGCGCATGAATAGGGCTTTAACTCCCAAATGTTCTTACGTACTAAATCTTTAAGCGGTTTCATTGTTTCTACTCCTCATCATTTTTGACCTCTTTTTCAAGCACTTTTAACTTGAAAGGGTATGTTACTGGATTGTACTCGCCACTAAGCGGAGAGTCATTCTTTAACTGAAAACTCAGCGTCACGGTTTTGTCATCAGAGTTAGGGCTCTTAACTGCCACTATGTATAGAGGGCTAAGCCCCACTGATACTCCCTCTCCAAGCTCCTTGAACGTATACATTCCAGTGGCGCGGTTAGAGGCTGCCACGTTGCAGAGCTTCTCAAACTCAGCGTCACTCATTACTGAATCCTTTAGGAACGAGCGGTCTGTTACCACGTTAAAGTTTGTAAGACTGCTGTAGTAGGCGTTAAGCAGCATGTAGAACTCCAAGGTGTCACCCACATGTATGACGTTGTCCGTAATCTCCTTATGGTTAAGTAAAATATTGCCAAATGTTATTGACGGGCTGCGGTATGTTCCCTTATTCTTACACGATGCCAGCACCACCAGCATTGCAAAAGTGAGTAAAATCAGAATCTTTTTCATAAAGGTTTAATCCTTAAATTTTGCAAAAATAGTGATTTTTATTATAAAATCAGTAACTTTGCGCCTAAATGCTGAAATTTAGTCCTAAAGTTTTTTTGTTTGATATGGATGGGGTCATTTTTGATTCCATGCCGTACCATGCGCGTTCATGGCACCTTGCCTTTAAGTCAGAGGGTATTGAGTTTTCTGAGTATGCAGTGTACCTGCAGGAGGGCGCCACAGGCTCCAAGACCGTGAATGATGTATTCATGGCGCAGAAGGGCAGGCTTGCCACGCAGGAGGAAATAAATAGAATATACGCTAACAAGTGCCGCAACTTTGAGCAGTGCGGAGAGCCTAAGCCTATGCCTGTCATGGACAAAGTGCTGGAACTTCTTCTTGCAAACGGAAAAACCGTAGGGCTTGTAACTGGCTCAGGTCAGAAGAGCCTTTTCACTACGCTGAACAAATACTACCCAGGAATATTCGTGCCAGAGAGAATGGTTACCGCATTTGATGTAAAGAAGGGTAAGCCAGACCCTGAACCATACCTTATGGGGCTGCAGAAGTGCGGGGTCTCAGCATCAGAGGCGGTAGTGGTGGAGAACGCCCCCATGGGCGTGCAGGCAGCCAAAGCCGCCGGCATATTCACCATAGCCGTTAACACCGGCATACTTGACAGCCTGTGCCTCCGTGACGCAGGCGCAGATGTGGTCTTTGACTCCGTGACCGCACTGCTTGATTTCCTCACAAAATCAATCTAGATAGGCCTGAAACACCACGGCCCACCACGGTAGAGTGGTGAGCCGTGAGTTGAAAATTGTTGCGAGATTTATCGTGTCATGCTGGAACAATATCAACCTTCTTTCCTAAGGCGTTAATTATTCGATAGAATGTTCCTACGCTTGGAATAATAATGCCATGCTCAACGCGTGAGATATAAGATTTAGTTGCATGTATCTTTTCAGCCAGTTCCTGTTGTGTTACGCCAGCTTCTTTTCTTGCATCCTGTAGTATTTGACTTGAATAAAAATTCCATGCATCTTCATCAAATTTTGCTCGTTGTGCTGTTCCAGGGGCACCATACAGCTTGTCAAGCTCAGCGCTAATGTCAGTGAGATTCTTGTTTTTCATGGTAATATTCCTCCTTTATTCGTAATGCTTTATTTATCTCTTCTATAGGAGTCTTTTGAGACTTCTTTTGAAATCCATTAAAAAGAACAACTATCTGATCTTCATCAAATATGAAGAACAATCTGTATATATTGCTATTGTACATTATTCTAAGCTCATATAGTCCATCTTTAATATACTTTATAAATTTAATGGGTAGTCTTTCTTCTGTTTGCAATAGAGACAGAATATAATGTACTTTTTGTTTCTCTTTATCATTTAGAGATGATATAAATTGGTTATAGCATTCTCTAAATGCGTAAATTTTTCTTTTCATTGCAAAGATATATAAAGTTTCAATATAATGCAACAGGTGGTTGTATGAATTTGTTGTTGCTTGGAGCAAAGATAATAGGTATATGACAAATATAAAAATCACCCCGATGTACCAATTTCTGCCTCAAATGTTAAATTTATCTTAAATTGCAACTGGCATTTACAGTAATTAAACCAAAAGTTAATGTTTTGATGTTAAATCAGTTAACATAAAAAAATCTTAAAATTTAAAACACCACGGCCCACCACAGTGAAGTGGTGAGCCGCAAGATAAATACTATGATTGTATTAAAAATCACATATTGTTAAGTTTGTTAGGAATGTCTTGAACTTTCTGCCTTATCCTTTTCTCCCAAGCTTCGCGCATCTCTATCATCTTTTTAAACGCTTCCCTGCGCTCAAAGACATCGTTGTAATGTACAAAAACCGTATTGTCCATAGTAAAACATTTTTATACTTGCAAAAATATACAAATTATTTTAAAATGCCAAATCACCCCGATAGGCCAAATTTAGCCTCAAATGTTAAATTTATCTTAAATTGTAACTGGCAGTTACAGTAATTAAACCAAAAGTTAATGTTTTGATGTTAAATCAGTTAACGTAAAAAATCTTAAAATTTAAAACACCACGGCCCACCACATAAAGTGGTGAGCCGCAGGGATGAGATAATGTATCATTATAACATCTTCATCAATTCTGAAAGTGTTGTAATATCTACTTTAGGGAATGAAATGCTCTTTAATACATTGTAGTGATGATCATGAGTGACTCAATATACTCGTCAATGATTTCGTTTGAAACGCATAGCGTGTTTCGTCCATTTACAAAAGATTCCCAAACAGCATAATAGCGGCTATGTTCGGGAATACTTTGGATAAGGCAATTTGTATCAAGTACAAGTCTCATAGTAAAGGCTATAGCTTGTGCAAATCCATTTTGTTAATCTGGTCAAGTCTCTGCTGATCAAGTTCCCCGCTATCCCAAAGCTCATTGAATCTGTCTTTCATTTTTTTAGAATAGTAACTGTACAGCACATTCTTCATTTCTGTCAATCCGGTTTCTGTATTGTCAAGATTGAACATCTGAAGCAAATGAATTTGAATGGGATTAAATACTGTTGACTGCATAGTAGTTCTTTTTCGCAAAGTTATTAAAATTTATTCAAACCACCAAACCCACTCCGATGTCACCATTTGTGTTTCCCTATAAAACACCACGGCCCACCACAGTTAAGTGGTGAGCCGCAGTTCAATTCTTAAGACAGAACTTTAATGGTTTTCCCAAGTTGATGGAGTGCCGTTTATTGAAGGTGAATAAGAATGTCCACCGGCACTTGCAGCTATAGGAGTCTCAATTTCCATCTCTACCCGCTCCATTTTAGGAGCCACATAAATTTTCTTCATTTTCTACTTTTTAGGTTAATTACTTAACAACCTTAGCAGAAGCCTCGCCTACACGTACAATGTAAACACCGCTTGCAAGACTGTTGATAGCTACGGCCTGCAAAGCCTCACCGTTTGCAGCAGCACCTGCAACCTTCACACCACTAAGATTGTATATCTCAATATCAGCAGCAGCCTCATTGTTAGCTACAAATAAGTTACCGTCAGCAGCCCAAATATTAACTGCGCTGTTTGCTTCAGCCTCATTAGCAGAAACCTCTCCCTCTCCAAGTTTGAAGCGCCTGATTGTAGAGTTAGCCGCAGCTGTAAAGGTGTAAGTTTTACCTTCACCAACCTCAATTTCAGCACCAGAAGCAAGGTCTGTGAGCTTGAAGCCATTACCCTTCATGTTGCTGAATGTAAGAGTGTATTCAGTCTCGCCCTTTGTAAGGATCTCAATTTCCTTGCTTTCAATGTTATTTGTAGCAATAGCTGAGAGTTTATACTCACCCTGCAGTGCGTAAATCTGAATCATTCCAGTTTCCATTTGAACAACGTCAGAGCCCTTCTCTATCTCATCAGAGTATCTTGCAGCCTCACGTATTGTAAGGGTCGCTGACTCCTTACCGTCACTAAGAGTTATCTTTCCACCATTCAAATCAGCGTCAGATGCTCTGGTATCACCACTGTTAGGGATGAACTTGTATACATCATTTATATAGTTAAGAGTGATTGTGGTTGAAGCACCCTTGTCATTCTTAACAAAGAACGCCTGCATAGGAGCAAGACCGCCATCTACAAAATCATCATCATCTACCTCAGCCTGATAGTAGATATCAAAGTGAGCAGGAGTCTTTGATGCATCATAAACCCAGACAGAGCCGTCAGTCTGGTCATTTGCATTTACAGTCTCAACAAGGTTCTTGATACTCAAACGTGATGTATAGCTGTTAGCAAAGCAGTAGTATCCGTATCTTTCAAGATAGAAATCAGCATTCTCATTACCTACAATAGCACCTGTGAATTTGTACATTGCGCCCTTAGCAGGAGCGTTGGTTGTAGTGTTGTAACCGAACCAAGGACCCTTTACAATAATAGCGGCACTGTTTGATGGCGCCCAACCGTTGTTCCAGTCATTATACATTGCAGCAGCTGTCTTAGAAATGGTAGGAACTGGCATATCCATTACAGGCAGACCAAAGTGCTGCCATGTGTAAGTACCATCACCATTATCTTTAGCGTACATATAAAGCTCTACAGTTCCCTCAGGGAGTGTAACAGGAGCTGCACTGCTATATAGGAGTGAGCCTGTACCATTTTCGCTATCAGCCTTAATAAGAAGTGCGTTATCTACGTTAGAAGCCTTGATTTCAATACCATCTTTAACAATCAGAGTAGCACCTGGCTCAACTGTAACCTGTGAAGGCCAGTTAACATTCTGACCAATGTTAAGTTTGCCTTGAATCTCGAGGGTCTTACCTGTTCTTACAATAAGAGCCTTGCCCTGCTCAACAGTGAAGTCACCCTCTATAACCCTGTCTTCTGTTATTGAAGTAATATCTGTGATACCTGAGTCATCATTCTTTAATACAACCTCGTATGGGAACATAACGTCACCAGTAAATGCAACCATGTAGCCGTCAGCTACAACTTCTGGCATTGCTGAATACTTGCCACTTGTAATAGCATTTTGTACCCACTCAACACCAGTTCCAGCGTCAAAAGAACCGTCACGCAAAGCCTGGGCAAAACTATCTGAGAATACCATTGTACCCTTAGCTCCCGCGAAAGCATTTGTGCCTTCTGCACCATCAGTAACAGTAAGGCCTATCTGCTGTGTTACTTGGTCACAATTGTCGGTGGCTGTTTTTTTGCAAACCACACCTTCCTCTATAGCGTATCCTGCTGTTGAAGCTATAGTAGAACCGTTTGTAATATTAATTTGAACCTTACCTGCATATCCACCATTTGACTCAATGGCTATTGCATTTCCAGTTGGCTCACAACCACTTCCGTTATATTCAATAGGAGAGTAGAATTCACGTGTAGCCGTAATAGTTGCGTTGTCAATATTCAAAGTTCCAGACTTTGCATGTATTGGAGAACCACCCATGAGTTTTCCTTTGATTGTCCAATCTGCATATCCTGCAACATAAAGAACAGTTCCATTTTCATATATAGATTCTCCGCCGTCAATTGATGACAACATTTCTGCTGTGGAACCAATATTAACCTTAACTATATTAGCATCCCCTGGAACACCATTCAGACCTGGTATATCCTTTATATTTCCAAGCACTGTCATAGCATTTCGTCCATAAACTTTACCATCAATGTTCACAACAACACCATACGCGTGCTTATTACTGGTATTATGCACCACCACGCCATAAGAACCGCTCGTATTTGTAGTATTAATCAATTTGGATTTCTGTTCCACATTCAAAACACTATAGTTTGCATCTTTGGGGTCATTAGATCCAAGCATGGAAACTACATAAGACTCTTTATCTCTCCCAGACATAACGATGCTTTCCCCTTTAACATTTACAACACCTGCATACATCAGCGCTACAGCTACGCCAGTTCCTGACACTATACAATTTGATATATTAATTGTAGCATTTCCATCATATGTGCACAAACCATATTTATCGGTATTTAATATTAATTTGCCATTATAAGATCCACTATTACCCACAATATTCAATACACCATTATTATTTGAATAGATGCATACATCATTGGCGCTAATCCACGTAAGTGTTTTATCATTCAAATCTAATGTCTTTGTGCCATACAAATCGCAGTAGCTACTCCCAGCATCATACACGCAATTGTCCAAAAGAGTAAGTGTCGTTTTCCCTTGTCCGGACCATGCTGAAATTGCAGCATCAATGGTTTCAAATTCTACGCCGTCAACCGTGGCAACAGTTGCAGCCCACAGCGTACTACTACCTAATAGCAGCAACGCAGATGTGATTAATAAGTAAACTTTTCTCATAGTAAAAGCATTTGTGCAGGGCGTTATGCGCGCCACTGCTGGTTAATAAATTATTGTTGTTATTAAATTTGTTCTATTCTATACTTACATCCTTCACCGAGAGCGAAAACGGACGAAAAAATTTAGCAGAAAAATGGAGGCTAATTAGAAGAAGTTGTGGATGGGGTAAGAGTGAAGTATTTAACCGTTATTAACTACAATTGTTAATACGTGTATAAATATTAGTTAATATGGCTTATGCTGAAAGAAAACATATATAAAATTCAGCCAATATAATCTATCGTTCTAATTTGTTACTTAATCATCAACGTATCAGATGGAAAAATTTGGTGGACCTGAATAATTGTTGACTTTTGCAGTACTATCCTCCAATTTTAATAATTATTAACATTTGTAATTTTGCCATCTTCCAAGTGGAGACGGCAGGGGAGGCTTCACAATGCTACAAGAACTTGACGCCAACATCGGCGGTCCTATTGAGAACAAAATCTACACAATCCGCGGGACACAGGTAATGCTGGACTTTGAGTTGGCTATGATATATGGCTACTCAACTAAGGCGTTTAACCCGCAAATAAAGAATAACAAAGAAAGATTTGATGATGACTTCATGTTTCAATTGACTGATAATGAAGCCAAATTTTTGCGGTCAAAAATTTTGACCACAAATTTTAGTCCCAAAAGCAGAAGCCTCCCATACGCCTTTACAGAGCAAGGTATTTATATGCTTATGACAGTTCTCAAGGGTGACTTGGCTGTTACACAGAGTAAAATGCTTATACGAATGTTTAAGGCGATGAAGCACCATCTGCAAAACAATAAATTGATTTTTGATGAAATAGTATCAATTAAGCAGCATCAGATAAAGGCGGACGAACGCATTGATGAGTTGTTCTCCTTAATGGATAAATACAATATAGAAGAGAAGCAGGGAGTTTTCTTTCAGGGACAGATTTTTGACGCATACGCCAAGTTTGAAAGTTTCGGATCCGCAATCGTCTTCAACAGTCAATTCTGCTCCTGCAATTTTGCAAAATCTTTAATAACCCAATCACCCCGATGTCACCATTTTTGCCTATCTATAAAACACCTCGTCTCACCATAATTAAATAGAGCGTTGCTGAACATAACGCAAAAAGACGCAAAAAATGTGCAAAAATGCTAACACGTTGTAGAAATAATAAAAAAGTTGTATATTTGCTGATAAGAAAGGTTTGTAAAAGCACTATATCCCGATATTAACTTTCAGTGACACAATATTATAGGTGTAAATATTGAGTCTACATTTGTGTTGAGTGATGGTGTTTTAAATGCTGAAATGAGGTTCAATCGAAATAAAAAATGAGAGAGTAAATGGTGAATTTCAAACCTTTTAAGATTATTTAACATTACGGTAGAAACGCTTGAGATACGGTTTTTGGATGAATTTAATTGTCCGATTTCGCTCTCAGTGAAGGATGTAAGTATAGAATAGAACAAATTTAATAACAACAATAATTTATTAACCAGCAGAGGCGCGCATAACGCCCTGCACAAATCAAATCACTATGAGAAAAGTTTACTTATTAATCACATCGGCGTTACTGCTATTAGGCAGTAGTAGCCTGTTGGCTGAGAGTACTGGTACTGCTAGTCTTGACGGTGGCGAAGCTATTGGTATTGACGAAGCTATCACAGCGTGGAAAGCCAATGGCGGTGTCCTTAAACTTGAGTCAGACTGTGAGTATGAATCAACATCAGCTCTTAGCCTATCGAAGATTCAAACATTGGATTTGAACGGCTTGTCTCTAACTTTTAAAACTTCTGTAGCAGACGCTATTAAAGTGGCATCCGCAGGAAGCCTTACCATTATTGATGGTAGCGATGGCAAAACAGGTTCTTTGTCATCTGTTTCAACAAGCAGTAGTCAGACGGACATCATTTGGGCACAGTCTGGTTCAACCCTTGCAATTGAGGCTGGAACATTCAGTGTAACAAACACGAATGGTAAGACTGTCTATGCTCTCTATTTGAATAGCGGTACTACTGGTAGCATTTCAATCTCTGGTGGTGTCTTTGAAAATGACAACATGACTTTCACAGCTAACGTTGGTATAATAAGCGGTGGTAAGTTTGCTGTTCAACCTGCATATTACACTCCTGTAGAAGGCAAAATTTATGAGCTTGTTGACGGTTACTATCAGCTAACAGATGGTACATATTTTGCACTTGTTAATGATATTCCATATAGTGACGTGGAGTTGTTTAACGCTGCTCTTTCTTCTGACGAAAGCAACCCGTCAGTTGTAACAACACTTGCGGAACGTAATGTTACAATCCCGGAGGGAAAGTATGTGGCTCTTAAACAAGGCAGTTCAAATCAACAGAATGGTAAAATTACAAATAACGGTAATATTATTTTTAATGCTAATGGCTCTGCATACTTGTGGACAAATGCTGAGTTTGAGAACAACGGTGTAATTACAATGCAGGCTGGTGTATTTAGTAACGAGCTATATGCAAGCTTGATAGATATGGGTGCAACGCTTGTTGACGGCAACAATGCGTATGCCTATTGCTATAATACTTCTTATACGCAGATTATGGTGGAATCATCAATTGTTGCTAAGGTTACAAACGGTGATGTTGTAATGGCGTTTGATAACATTTCTACTGCCTTGAACTATTCTTCTAAAACCAATCCTGCTGTACTTGCTAAGGATTGCAATTTCTATGCATATATCTACGGCGGTGCTGAGAGGTATCTGGATTTAAACGGCTTTACACTTACAATGAGCAGTACGACTAGCATCACTCAGGGACTGCTAAGCATTGAAGGAGAAGGGACTATTAATTATACAGGCACTAATGTGGTATTTTGGGTTTATGGAGCTTCTGACCCCGCCGCTGAATCTTACTCTGTTTTGAATATTGGTAATGATGTTGTCATTAATGCGCCTAACGGATATGGTATAGGTGTAGCTGGATACGCCGATGCTACAAAAGCTTATGGTGCAAAAGTTAACGTTGAAGGTGAAATTGTTGCAAAGAGCTTCTGTATAACTACAAATGGTAGTGTAAAAGCAATGGAAGGCAACCTGCCAGAAATAAATGTGTCTGGAAAGTTGACTTCAACTAATGAGGCTGCTATATATGCAGCTGGTTATGCAATATGGAATCTTGTTGGTGCAGAAGTAACAGGCGCAGAAGGTATTTATGCAAAATCAGGTACCGTAAATATATCAGGTGGAACTGTAACAGCTACTGGTGCAGTTGGTTCTGCAACACCAAATTGTAATGGAACTTCAAACACTGGTGATGCAATAATAATGGATACAAATAACTGTTATGCTGGCAATGTTATAGTAAACATCATAAATGGTGCGGAGATTACATCTAACAATGGTTACGCAGTACAAGAAGTTGTAACCAAGAATAAAGATGACGCTTCAACAGCGATTGGTCTTGTTATTGCTGGAGAAGGCACCAACCTTGAAGGTGGAAAAGGATCTGTAAAAATGTCTGATGACTTTGTAAAATCTCTTGAGGACGGTTCAAGTTCTACTTACCAGTGGGTTATTAACGGAGTGTCAGGTGGTACATATTCAAGCCGTCCTCCTGTAGTGGCAGATGGTTATGTTGCAATAGAGAAGACTGTTGGAAGCGAAACATATTTTGAGGTTGTTCAAAAACCAGAAGAGCCAGTAGCTCCTGCTTCACAAACTACCCATATTCTTATAGATACAGATTGGAACTACGCAGTTGAGTATACAAATAGTTCTGCTCTTGTTGTTGCAACAGGAAAAACACTTACTGTTAAGGGTATTAATGTTAACCGTGCAGATGTAAATGACGTATCAAAGGTAACTGTTGAGCCGGGCGGCAAACTAATTGTTGGTTCAAATGGTATTCAGACCAACAGTGCAGATGCTCTTCTTCTTCAGTCTGATGCAAAACACGGCATGGGTATGTTGCTCTATGATGGCTCTACAACAGCAACAAG
>ONBO01000013.1 GCA_900316125.1 uncultured Bacteroidales bacterium
GAATACAGCTGCGTTTGCCTGTGCGCCAGAGTGGGGCTGTACGTTTGCCCATGTAGCACCAAAAATCTCTTTCAAGCGGTCAATGGCAAGCTGCTCGCTTTCATCAACTACTTGGCAACCACCATAGTAACGCTTGCCAGGATAACCTTCAGCGTACTTGTTTGTGAGGCATGAACCCATAGCTTCCATAACCTGGTCACTAACAAAGTTCTCAGATGCAATCAGCTCAATACCTTTAAGCTGACGTTCCCTTTCACGGGCGATGATGTCAAAAATAACGTTGTCGCGTTTCATAATATAAAATGTGTATTATAGATTGTTTATTAAATTCTCTAAGTCAAACTCTGTGGCCACGTAGATGTCTCTCTTCTTGCTTCCCTTGGCAGGGCCTACAATGCCTGCAGCCTCCAGCTGGTCCATAAGGCGTCCGGCACGATTAAATCCAATGCTGAACTTACGCTGAATCATACTGGTTGAAGCGTCTTGGTTAAGCACTATCATGCGCGCTGCCTCTGCAAAGAACGGGTCACGGTCTTTATTGAGGTCAACACCTTTAAGATTGGTGTCTCCACCGCCGTCAGAGTATTCAATTTCAGGCAGGGCGAACACATCGGGGTAGCCTTGCTGCTCTGCAATAAACTTACAGATGCCCTCAACCTCTGGTGTGTCTACAAACGCACACTGCACACGGGTAATCTCACTGCCTTGCAGGAAGAGCATATCGCCGCGGCCAATAAGCTGATTGGCGCCTGATGCGTCAAGAATGGTGCGGGAGTCAACCTGCGATGCCACCTTGAATGCCATACGGGCAGGGAAGTTGGCCTTGATAAGACCTGTAACCACATTGGCAGACGGACGCTGGGTGGCTATAACCATGTGAATACCAGCGGCACGAGCCACAGCGGCTATACGTGCTATAGGTGTCTCCACCTCCTTGCCTGCGGTCATAATGAGGTCTCCGTACTCATCTATGATAACAACCATGTAGGGTAGGTAGTGGTGACCGTGCTCAGGGTTAAGCTCACGGCGTACAAACTTGGCGTTGTACTCCTTAATATTACGTACGTGCGCCTTCTTCAAAAGGTCATTACGGTCATCCATCTCCTTGCAGACAGACTGCAGGGTGTGGATTACCTTGTCCACGTCTGTGATAACTGCATCCTCGTTCTCAGAGAGTTTGGCAAGGAAGTGTTTGTCAATATCACTGTAGATGCTGAACTCGGTCTTTTTAGGGTCAACAAGCACAATCTTGAGCTGTGACGGATGCTTCTTGTAGAGCAGTGATGTTATTATGGCGTTAAGACCTACAGACTTACCTTGACCGGTGGCACCTGCAACCAAAAGGTGAGGCAGTTTGCAGAGGTCAACCATAAACACCTCATCTGTAATGGTCTTACCAAGCGCTATAGGCAGGTCAAATGTGGTCTCCTGGAACTTCTTTGAAGCCAGTACAGACTGCATTGATACTGTCTGCGCCTTCTTGTTAGGCACCTCAATACCTATGGTTCCCTTGCCTGGCATAGGGGCAATGATACGTATTCCCTTGGCGGCTATGCTCATGGCTATGTCATCGCCCAAGTTACGTATCTTTGATATTCTGGTACCCTCAACAGGCACTATCTCATAAAGGGTTATGGTAGGGCCTATGGTGGCTTTAATATCCTTAATAAATACGTGATAGCTCTTCAGCGCCTCTATGATGCGGGTTTTGTTCTCCTGCTGCTCCTCAGCGTCAATGGAAACTATGGTGCCGTAATCCTTAAGAAGGTCGTATGTAGGCAGTTTGTAGTGGGGGAGCTCCAGCGTAGGGTCATACTCTCCGTACTTCTCCACAAGGCTCATGCTTGTGTTCTGCGCCACCTGCTCTGAGTCTGAATCCTTGGCCAGCTCCACGGTAAGGTCAGGATCCTCTTCATTGCCGCCTTCAGGGTCTTCAAGGTCAGGGTGCTTACCGCTTATTGTCATGATTACGCCTGTGTTGCTGGTCATTGCAGCAACCTTCTCAGTATCTGTATCTGTCTCAGTGTCTGTGCTCTGTTCTGGATTCTGCTCAGAGTTCTGTCCTGGGTTATCATTGGAGCCTATTTCATCTTCTGGCTTTATCTCAGTCTCTATAATCTCAATCTGCTCCACGTCTGTCGGGTCGTCAACCTTAATATCACCCTCAGGGTTATCTGTGTTAGTGGTGTTAACATCGGGGTTATCAATATCAGGCTCATCATTGTTCCTCTTCCAGTTACTTATGTTAAGCCATGACTGAACTTTTGGAACGAACGATGCAAACATGAGCGCGCAGAATATTATCATGCTCACTGCCAGTATAATGGAGAGACCGATAGGGCCCACCGCCAGGCTCAGGTAGTTTGCAGCCATAATGCCGTGCAGACCGCCCGGGATGATAAAGTCAAGTGCTTTGGATTCTGGAAGCACAGCGCCTAAAAGCACTGAGGTCCAAATCATTGTGAAAAAGCAGAATATAAAGTACCGTAGCACGGAATACTTGGTGTCTGGATTGCACAGACGGTGCCCAACTATTAGCAGAAATACAGGAACCAGTATTGACGGAATGCCAAACCAGTTGTTTATCATTGCGTTAGCTAAATTTGCACCAAGTGCGCTACATACATTTGAGAAGCGACGTGTCTCACCCTGCAGGGTGGCCATGTCTTTCATAAGGAGATTGTAATCCTCTCTTCCGCTGAGCAGAAATGAGAGTTCTGACACTATAATGAATAAACCTATTGAAAAAAGTATGACTCCGGTGATGAATCTTACCGTTTCATTAGTGCAGAACGCCCTTATCTTCTCAATAAAATTCTTGGAAGAATCCTCTGAAACTGCTTTAGAAGCTGATCTGTTGGATTTTGGCATTCGTACTGGAATATTGCGGGGTCACCCCTTAAAATTTAGTGCAAAGGTAGTGAAAAAAAATCCTCCGCAAAAGTTTTTACCAACATAAAACATATAAATCTCCACGCGGATTTATACACATTACAGGAGTGGTGGCGGCGCGCAGTACATGCAGCTCTTTAGGGCCGAAGAATATGTCGTCTAGCCCATAGTCTCGCGATGTTGAGATTACCACCATCCCGGCGCCTGTTTCATCTGCCATGTAGGCAGCCTCTTTCTCCACCTTATAGCTGTCTTTCTTTGCCTTGACCACTGTGTACTTGAGTGAAAATTTGTCATATAGGGTGGTGATAGCCTGCACGTTAGCCGGTGTCTTGCTGCCGTAGTCATTAGCCTCAAGAACCACTAACTCTGAGCCCAGGAACCGCCCCATGTTTGATGTGTAGGGCGCCTTCTCCTTTTCTTCTGTAAGGTAGCACACAGGTACTATAACTTTGGAGAAATCCCTCACATCGGCGTCCATTTTGACAATGACAAACGGTATGCGCAGCTCCCGCAGCCCCTTGAAAACTGTCATTGGGTCCTGGAACTTGTCACGGTGGCCTGTCTCAAAAAACATGATTGGGGTCTCCGTGCGCTCACTCATGCGGCAAACGTCATTAAGGTCTCCGAAGGCTATGTAGTAGCAGAACTTAACGTCCTGGTTTTCAGCCTCCCACTGTCTCTCTTTCTCAGCAAACTCACCTGTAACATTCTCCGTCAGAGCCAGCAGACATAGCCCCTTGTCATAGCCGCGCGCAAATTGTACAGCAGCCGCCATGGCCTTTGACGGGAACTTTACGCCGTCAGTCACCACTAAGAAGTAACGTGAGTATTGTATGTTATTAACATTCATCATAACAATCTGCAAAATTAGTAAAATATTTGTACCTTTGCACCTCATTTATAAAAAGATATTTTACGCTGTAATTATGGCTACAAAACCTTCAATTCCAAAGGGAACTCGTGATTTTCTGCCTGAGGAGATGGCTCGCAGAAACTATATTTTTGACACTATAAAGAGTGTATACACGCTGTACGGTTTTCAGCAGATAGAGACTCCGGCCATGGAGAACCTCTCCACGCTTATGGGTAAGTATGGTGAGGAGGGCGACAAGCTCCTTTTCAAGATACTGAACTCTGGTGATTTTATGAACGGTCTCACTGATGATGAGCTGCTTGGCCGCAATAGTGTGAAGCTGACGTCAAAGCTCTCTGAGAAGGGCCTGAGATATGACCTTACAGTGCCATTCGCACGCTTTGTGGTGCAGTACCGTGACCAGATTAAGTTTCCGTTCCGCCGTTTCCAGATTCAGCCTGTATGGCGTGCAGACCGTCCTCAGAAGGGTAGGTACCGTGAGTTCTACCAGTGCGATGCTGATATAGTGGGTTCAAACTCTCTGCTTAATGAGCTGGAGCTTATTCAGATTATAGATGAGGTGTTCCACCGTTTTGGAATGCGTGTGGCCATAAAACTCAATAACCGTAAGATTCTGGCTGGCATAGCGGAGGTGATTGGTGCGCCTGATAAGATAGTTGACATTACCGTGGCTATTGACAAGCTTGACAAGATTGGTCTTGATAATGTAAACGCTGAACTGCGCGAGAAAGGGCTGACAGAAGAGGCTGTTTCCAAACTTCAACCTGTACTTGCAATGGGCGGTTCTAACACAGATAAAATCAATGAGTTGGCCTCTATACTTTCCAGCTCTGAAACTGGCATGAAGGGTGTGGAGGAGATGCGTACGCTCTTCTCTCTTATTGATACTGTGAACATACGCTGTGCTGTGGAGGCTGATCTTACCCTTGCCCGTGGACTTAACTATTACACTGGCACTATTATTGAGGTTAAAGCGCTTGATTACCAGATAGGTAGTATTACAGGTGGCGGCCGATATGACAATCTTACAGGTGTGTTTGGCATGGATGGCGTTTCAGGTGTGGGCATCTCATTCGGTGCTGACCGCATTTATGATGTTCTGAACGGTCTGAACCTATATCCAGAGGCCACTACACGCAAGACTCAGATCATATTCCTTAACATGGGCGATGCTGAGACGGCGTTCATTCTGCCTGTACTCAAGCGTCTGCGTGAGGCTGGTGTGCCTGCTGAGATATACGCTGATGCCGCCAAGTTCAAAAAGCAGATGAGCTACGCCAATGACCGTGCCATACCGTATGTGGCTATAGTGGGTGAGAGCGAGCTCCAGAATGGTGTTATTGCCCTCAAGGACATGACTTCCGGTGAGCAGTGCAACGTTACGCCTGATGAACTTATTTCCAAGTTTGTAAAATAATTTGAACTATTACACGTTTTCACATAAAATGAAATGTCTAAGATATTTCATTTAGCTTTCAATTTTCAACTTTCAACTTTCAACTGAAACGCTTCTTCCTCATATTAACCCTCGCACTATGCGTCTCTGTCGCAGCCCACGCGCAGTATGACCGCAATATAGTGCAGCGTCTTACCAAGGTTGACTACAACCGCTGGCACTTTGGCTTCATACTTGGATTGGGTTTCAATGACTTCAGAGTGGTGCCAAACAACTACGTGGATGAGGACGGAAACCGCTGGTACGCCGCATCGGGTGGTTTGAAACCATCTTTTGTGGTGGGTATGATAGTTGACTTGAGGCTTGTGGATTACCTGAACCTTAGGTTTACGCCATGTCTGGGACTGGGGCAGAGGCAGTTCCAGTATTCAGCATTTAATCCTGCCGGTGAGGTGGTTGACCGCATTAACACATCCGTAAGCTGCGTTACTATGGAGGTTCCTATCTACCTGAAATACAGTGCAAAACGTTATGGCAATGTACGCCCTTACATAATAGCTGGTGCCGGAGCGCTCTTCAATATGAACCTTGACCGTGACAAGGCTATTCTTCTAAAACCGGTGGATGTTGAAATAGCCTTTGGTATTGGCTTTGATATCTATCTGGAGTACTTCAAGCTATGCCCGGAGATAAAGTTCGGATTCGGACTGCTTGATGAGCTGAACCGCAATCACCCTGAAGCGGAAGGTACACGTGAATTTATCTGCACTCAGTCATCTAAGCGCTTCACTGCCAGAATGTTGACTATTACATTCAATTTCGAATGATCGAGTTGAAATAATTTTCAACTTTTAACTTTCAACTCGTTGTAAGTCTTAATCATCAGCTCCTTAGCCGCCTCATATTCGTTAGGAATCTTGCCGTCAAGAATTGCGTCCTTAATGACATTCTTAATCTGACCCACAAGATGGCACGGAGGTAGATTAAATGTGCGCATAATTTCATCGCCGGAGATAGGGGGCTGGAAGTTACGCACGTGGTCCTTCTCCTCAATATCCTTCATTTTCTGCTTTACTAGCTCCAGATTCTCAAGATGTTTCTTCACCTTGGCCTCATTACGCGATGTTATGTCTGAGTGGCACAGCGTCATCAAATCATCAATGTCATCACCAGCCTCAAAGAGCAGGCGGCGCACGGCGCTGTCAGTAACCACGTCCTCCACAAGGGCTATTGGGCGCATGTGCAGCTCCACCATCTTCTGAATGTACTTCATGCGCTCGTTAAGCGGAAACTTTATACGCTTGAATATGCCTGGTATCATCTTCATTCCCACATAGTTGTGGTTCTTGAATGTCCAGCCGGCACGCTCGTCAAAGTGCTTAGTAGGCACCTTGCCCACATCATGGAACAGGGCGGCGTAGCGTAGGTCAAGAGAGCCTCCTGCCGCAGCCACATTGTCAACCACCTGGAGTGTGTGGTAGAATATATCCTTGTGCCCTTTGCCGTTAATGACATCCACGCCTTTCATGTTGCTTATCTCTGGCAGTATGAGGCGCAGCAGACCGGTGTCTTCAAGCATAACAAACCCTTTTGAAGGCTTGGGGCTCATCATAATCTTGTCAAGCTCCGTCACTATTCGCTCCTTTGACACAATCTCCAATCTCTCTTTGTTACGGGATAGGGCATCATACGTTTCCTGCTCCACGTAGAAGTCAAGTTGTGTTGCGAAGCGTATGCATCGCATCATTCGTAATGGGTCGTCGCTGAATGTGATATCGGGATTTTGCGGTGTGCGTATAATTTTGTTCTTCAGGTCTGTCTGACCGTCAAAAGGGTCAAGCAGGGCACCGTAGTTTGAGCTGTTCAGGCATAATGCCATGGCGTTTATTGTAAAGTCACGGCGGTTCTGGTCATCTTCCAGTGTGCCGTCCTCCACAATGGGTTTGCGTGACTCTCTGTGGTATGACTCTTTCCTGGCTCCCACAAACTCAAGCTCCACGTTACGGTACTTTATCTGCGCTGTGCCAAAGTTCTTGAACACGCTAAGATATGCTCCTTTCCCAAGTTTCTGCTGAATCTTCTCTGCAAGAGCAATTCCGCTGCCCACGGTAACCACGTCAATATCATTTGACGCTCTGCCCAAGAGGAGGTCTCTTACATAACCGCCAATAACGTAACACTCCGCGCCAAGTTCATCAGCGCAGGCGGAGATAGTCTTGAATATAGGGTGCTCCCAGTCTTTAATCATAGTGCAAAGGTAGTGTTTTTTTTCTTTTTTTTTGCTTTTGCGCATGATATGTATTATTTTTGCACCTTATTTAATAGAGATGAAAAATTATTCTATCATAGCGGCCGCTTTGTTGCTTATTCTGGCATCGTGTACTCATACAAAAGAGGAGGACAAAGGTGCTGAGAATCTTTACATTGAGGCAGAAAAGTGCTTTTCAGAGGGAAACTACAGCAGGAGCAAGTTACTGATTGACAGTATACATTCTGCATATCGCCGTAACGTGGAGGTTAGAAAAAAAGCCTCACTCCTCATGACTGAGATAACAGCGGCTGAGCAGGAGCGTAACCGCCAGTATGCTGACAGTATAAGGCCTATACGCCAGGCTGAGTTCAACGCGCTGCTTAAGAATTTTGCTGTATCACCAGACACCGCTTACTTTGACTACAAAAAATATATTCACAAGAGCCTTCTTTCAAAGGGACCTCGCATAAACATAATAGCAGAGGTTAAGGATGATGGTGAACTTCAGCTTATTAGCGTCTACATGGGGCGCAAACTTGATCATGTGAAGGTCAAGGTTTCCACTAAAGATAACTTCTTTGTAGAGTCTGGCAGCATATCGCTTGACAGTCCTTACAATAACCGTTTTGATGACTTTGGAACCCGATGGGAGTACCTCACAATAACTGGTGAGAATCTCAATGGTTTGCATACGTTCATCGCTGACAATGAGAGCAAACCTCTGCGCGTGACTCTTATTTCAGACTCTGTGGTAAACTCAAAGGGTGTGAAGAAACCGGATACATACAGCTACAATCTGGAACCTTCTGACCGCAAGGCTATCAAACAGTCTGTGGAGCTCTCTATTCTTGCCAAGGATTTGAAAGAGCTTGATAAAATTCTCAAATAATTTTATTTATACTGATATGAAAAAGGTATTTGTATTTATAAGCCTGCTGGCTATGTGGCTTGGCGTTATGGCGCAAGAGCATATAACCACACAGGATTTCAAAAACAAGGTTTGGGACTACAGCACAAACAAGAATTCCATAGTGCTTAAATCAAAACTCCCTGTAGTGCTTGATTTTTATGCAGACTGGTGCCGTCCGTGCAAGATGGTGGCTCCTGAGCTTACTCAGCTGCAGAAAGAGTACAAGGGCAAGATTCTGGTCTACAAGATAAACATTGACCAGGAGAAGGAGCTTGCACAGGTGTTTGGCATACAGTCAATCCCTACTATTTTCTTCATAAAGGGAGACGGCAAGTACACCGGCCTTATGGGGTACAGGACAAACTATGAACTTAAACAGGTAGTTGATTCATTTTTCTTCAATATTAAATAATGGATAAGAATACGCTTATTGGATTTCTTCTGATACTTGGTATCATGGTGGGTTTCTCCTACCTGAACCGTCCGTCAGAGGAGGAGTTAGAGAGACAGAGGGTAGTGCAGGATTCACTGCAGCGTGTTGCCATGCAGGAGCAGGCGATGCGTGAGGCTGACTTTATGGCTGCACAGGAGTTAAAGGAGCAGACAAATGACAGTGTCAAGGCTTCAATGGCAGGCAAACTGTACGGTGATTTTGCGCAGTTCACAGTTGGTGAAAAGAAAGATTACACACTGGAGAATGAACTTATAAAGGTAACAATCTCAAATAAGGGTGGATGTGTTTCAAGTGTGGAGCTAAAAAACTACACCACAAATGACGGCCGCAAGCTGATGCTTTTTGATGAGTCTGACGCTCAGCAGAACCTTACATTTGTTACGGCAAACAACCGTGTGATAGATACCAAGGAGCTCTATTTCAATGCCGTGTGCACGGGAGACAGCATAGTGGAGATGTCTCTGCCTATAGGTGCAGGCGCTCTTAAGTTCACATACACACTAAAGGCAGGTTCCTACCTTGTTGACTATGATATTAAGGCTGTGAACATGACTGAGTACATGAGTCAGCGTGACAACGGCATGGATATGGAGTGGGACCTCAAACTGCGTCAGCAAGAGCGTGGTCAGAAGTTTGAGAACCGTTACTCAGCTTTATACTACAAGTTCAAAGGTGATGATGTTGAGAACCTTGAGGCTGAGAAGGATGACAGTGAGAAACTGAGCAACCGTCTTCATTGGATTGGTTTCAAAGACCAGTTCTTCTCATCTGTTATCATAGCTAAGGGTGATGATGTCTTCACCGATGCAAACCTTACTTCAACAATGCTGAGCGGCGAGCGCAGCGGCGGCTTTAACTATCTGAAACACTATAACAGCAAGATGGTGGTTAGCTTTGACCCTTCAGGCGCCAGCACCACACATCTGCAGTATTTCTTCGGCCCTAACCAGTACAAGGTTCTACGTGACCTTGACAGCAACCTTGAAGGTGATGATGAGCTGCATCTTGACAAGATGCTTCCTCTTGGATGGGGCATATTCGGCTGGGTGAACAAGTACCTTATCATACCTATCTTCAACTGGTTAGGTTCATACTTTGTAAGCTACGGTCTTATAATATTCCTGCTTACCATTATTATTAAGCTCATCCTGCTTCCGTTCACATACAAGTCTTACATGTCAACGGCCAAGATGAGAGTGCTGCGTCCGCAGATAGAGGAGATTAACGCCCGCATACCAGAGGACAAGGCAATGGAACGTCAGCAGGCCACAATGGCACTTTACCGCAGCTCAGGCGTAAGCCCTATGGGTGGCTGCCTTCCTATGCTGCTTCAGATGCCTATCTTGTTTGCAATGTTCACATTCTTCCCATCGTGTATAGAGCTGCGCCAGCAGGCGTTCCTCTGGGCCGATGACCTTTCTGCGTATGACAGCATACTTAGCTGGGACACATACATACCTATCATATCTTCAATATATGGTAACCATGTGTCACTTTTCTGTCTGCTCATGTGCGTAACAAACGTCATCTACACCTACATCAATATGAAGGACCAGCCTGGTAACAACCAGATGCCTATGATGAAGTACATGATGTATTTCATGCCTATCATGTTCCTCTTCATATTCAATGACTACGCATCAGGTCTTAGCTACTATTACCTTGTATCACTTCTTATCACCATTGGGCAGACATTCCTGTTCCGCCTCTTCGTAGATGATGAGAAGCTGCTGCGTAAGATTGAGGAGAACAAGAAGAAGCCTCAAAAGAAGTCCGGCTTTATGGCGCGTCTTGAGAAGATGCAGCGTGAGCAGATGGCTATGCAGCGTGAACAGGCAAAAAGAAGAAAATAACTGACATTTTTAGCATAATATGAAGTTTGGCAAGTTTTTTGCAGGGAAAAGTGTAAAAAATAAAAAAGTTATGAAAAAAGAGGAAAATAAGTTAAATGAAGAGGAGTTGAAAAACACCCAAGAAACTATAGAGGAGAATGCTCCTGAAGTTGAAGAGAACGCCGATGCGGAGCAGAGTGAAGATCAGCAAGAGAGTGCGAATGATGAACTTGAGGCTGTTAAGAAACAGCTCGCTGAAACTAAGGACTCATATCTCAGACTTATGGCTGAGTATGACAACTTTAAGAAACGTACACTAAAGGAGAAGTCTGATCTGCTGAAGTACGGCGGTGAGAGCATCATTAAGAACCTTCTTCCTGTTATTGATGATTTTGAGCGTGCCTTAGCCCACATGCCAGAGGAGGATTCACCACTGAAGGAGGGTATAGAGCTTATATACAAGAAGTTTGGCGCGTTCCTTGATCAGAACAACGTTAAGGAGATTCCTACTAAGGATGCTGATTTCAACACTGACTTCCATGAGGCCGCCACACTGTTCCCGGCAGCTGATGAGAGCCAGAAGAACAAAGTTATAGATTGCATACAGAAAGGATACACCTACAACGATAAAGTTATTAGATTCGCTAAAGTTGTAGTTGCACAATAAACTATGGAAAAGAGAGATTACTATGAGGTGCTTGGCGTTAGTAAGAACGCTACGGCAGAAGAAATAAAGAAAGCCTACAAAAAGAAAGCTTTGGAGAATCACCCAGATAGAAATCCGGGTGACAAAGCTGCTGAGGAGAGGTTTAAGGAGGCTGCTGAAGCATATTCCGTGCTGTCTGACCCGCAGAAGCGTCAGCGTTATGACCAGTTTGGCCATGCAGGCGTGAACGGAGCAGGTGCCGGCGGATTTGGCGCAGGCGGTTTCTCTATGGATGACATATTCTCTCAGTTTGGTGATTTGTTTGGAGGCCATTTCAGCTCATTCTTTGGCGGTTCAGACTTTGGAGGCGGAGGCGGCGGTACACGTCAGCGCAGAGGCACAGACCAGCGTATCCGCGTTAACATGACGCTTCAGGAGATTGCCAAGGGGTGTGAGAAGAAGATAAAGATTAAGCACTATGTTGCCTGCCCAGACTGTGGTGGCAAGGGTGCAAAGAGTGACTCAGACATAAAGACATGTGACCACTGCCATGGAACTGGCAAGGTTGTAAAAACCGTCAATTCCATATTTGGGGCTATGCAGACCCAGTCTCCGTGTCCTAAGTGCGGCGGTACAGGTAAGATGATTGTGAACAAATGCCCTAAATGTAATGGTGAGGGCGTTGTGGTGGCAGAAGAGGTTATAACCATAAACATTCCAGCTGGTGTGCAGAACGGAATGTCAGTGCCAGTACGTGGCAAGGGCAACGCAGCTCCGCACGGTGGCGTGCCAGGAGACCTCTTTGTGGTTATAAACGAGATTCAGGATGAGAGATTCATACGTGATGAGGATGACCTTATCTATAACCTTATGCTGCCTCTTACCACAGCTGTCTTAGGCGGCGATGTTGAGATTCCAACCGTTGACGGCAAGGTTAAGATAAAGATTGAGCCAGGCACACAGACTGGTAAGGTTCTCCGTCTGAGAGGCAAAGGTCTGCCAAACGTGAACCGCTACGGCACAGGTGACTTGCTTGTAAACATAGCCGTTTACGTGCCAGAGAAACTTTCTCGTGAGGAGCGTGAGTTCTTTGAGAAGTTCAAGGATTCAGACTCATTCAAGCCTACACAGAGAGCACATAACAACTATTTTAGAGAATAAACTTGGAGATTGCAGCATTAGTTTCCGGAGGAGTTGACAGTTCCGTAGTGGTACATCAGCTTGTGGAGAGTGGTTACAAACCCACCATCTTCTACATCCGTATTGGTATGGAGGATGAGACCGGATACATGGGTTGCAGCGCCGAGGAAGATATTGAGATAACCTCCTTCATAGCCCAGAAGTATGGGCTAAAGATGGAGGTTGTTTCACTTCAGGAGGAGTACTGGAACACAGTGGTGGCGTATACGCTCCGCACCGTGAAAGAGGGGCTGACGCCAAACCCTGATGTAATGTGCAACCGCCTGATAAAGTTTGGCGCCTTTATAGACAAGTGGGGCAAGGACTTTGATAAAGTGGCTACAGGCCATTATGCTCAGAATATTTTTGAGGGTGGAAAGTACTGGCTTGGCACCGCCACAGACCGTGTAAAAGACCAGACTGACTTTTTGGCACAGATTTCATACGAGCAACTTTCAAAAATCCTATTCCCTATAGGTGCGCTTCCTAAGAGTGAAGTTCGCGCCATTGCAGAAAGAGCGGCGCTTCCAAGCGCCAAGCGCAAAGACAGCCAGGGCATCTGCTTCCTTGGTAAGATTAACTACAATGACTTTATACGCAAGTACCTTGGTGAGAAGCAAGGCAAGATAGTGGAACTTGAAACTGGCAAGGTATTAGGCACACATAATGGCTTCTGGTTCCACACCATAGGCCAGCGCAAGGGCTTGGGCCTCAGCGGTGGGCCGTGGTACGTAGTAGGGAAGAGTGCTGCAGAAAATGTGGTCTTTGTCTCTCAAGGCTACGATACAGAAAAACAGTATGGCAACGTAATTCCACTTGAAGGAATACACTATATCACGGAGTGCCCGTGGGCAGAGATTCCTGAGAGCGGGGTGGAGATAACCTTCAAGATACGTCATACACCAGAGTTCACCCGTGGCACACTGCTACGCTGCGGAGAGGACTACAAAATAAAATCCGAGAGCATGATTCAAGGAATCGCTCCCGGACAATACGGGGTTATCTATACTCCTGATAGTAGGATTTGCTTAGGTAGTGGGGTTATTTCACTTCTTCAATAATATCCATTCCCTTTTTGATAGCCTCCTCGTTCTGCGGAAGCAGATTGTGATGACGCTCTGGAAGTGACTTCTTAAGACCAAGCATTACGTGCTCCAGATCCACAATAGGGCACAGTTTAAGGAATCCGCCAAGAATGAACATATTGAATGATTTGGCAGCATTAAGCTCCATAGCAGTGTCCATAGCTGCAGTGCTGTAAACGTTAATATCCTTACGCTTAGGTGCGTTTGTGATTCCGTATGGATCATATATTAACATTCCGCCTGGCTTAACCTTAGACTCAAACTTGTCAAGAGACTGCTGATTAAGTATGATGGCCACATCGTAAGTGTTAAGAATAGGGGAGCTAATCTGCTCATCGCTGATGATAACAGTAACATTAGCTGTACCACCACGCTGTTCTGGACCGTATGCAGGAAGCCATGTAACCTCCTTGCCTTGCATCAAACCAGAATAAGCAAGTATCTTACCCATTGAGAGAACGCCCTGTCCTCCAAATCCTGCGATTATTATTTCAGTTTTCATATTATCAAATATTTTTAAGATCCCCAATTGGGTAAGCCTTGAACATATTCTCAGTCATCCACTGGTTGGCGTCAACCGGACTCATCTTCCAGCCAGAGTTGCAGGTTGAAACAATCTCAACAAATGAAGCGCCCTTCTTGGTTGGCTCCATGCAGTTCTGGAACGCCTTCTTAATGGCAGCCTTAGCCTTGCGTACGGCAGCTGCGGTGTGAACACTCTGACGTGTCACATAGCGAGCACCTTCAAGCTGGGCAATAAGGTTTGTGATAGGCAGGTGGTAACCGTTAAGGATAACGCTACGGCCGTATGGTGTGGTTGATGTCTTCATACCCTCAAGTGTGGTAGGGGCCATCTGACCGCCGGTCATACCGTAAATAGCATTGTTTATAAAGATTACGGCTATGTTCTCACCGCGGTTGCAGGCGTGAATAGTCTCACCTGTACCTATGGCAGCCAAGTCACCGTCACCCTGATATGTGAATACAAGACGGTCTGGAAGCAGACGCTTGATAGCGGTGGCCATAGCTGGAGCACGTCCGTGTGCAGCCTCCTGCCAGTCAATGTCAATGTAGTTATATGCAAAAACAGCGCAACCTACAGGAGAAACACCTATGGCTTTCTCTTCAAGGCCAAGCTCCTCTATAACCTCTGCAATAAGTTTGTGAACCACACCATGACTACAGCCTGGGCAGTAGTGCATTGTGTTGTCATTCATCAGAGTAGGTTTCTTGTAAACCAAATTCTCCGGCTTAATTATATCTTGTGTTGTCATGATTATTTACCTATGATTTTAGTTTTAAGAGCTTCAACAACCTCCTCCGGGGTAGGAACAATACCACCCAGACGGCCAAAGTGGTCAACAGGAACATTGCTGTTTACTGCAAGTTTAATATCCTCAATCATCTGTCCTGCGTTATACTCTACAGAAAGAATACCTTTAACGTGAGAAAGGTGCTCCTGTATTCTCTTGTAAGGGAATGGGAACAAAGTGATAGGGCGGAGCAGGCCAACTTTTATGCCCTCTGCTCTTGCTATCTCTACAGCCTTCTGGCAAATACGGGCTGCAGAACCAAATGCCATGAACAGGTACTCAGCATCGTCTGCCATAAACTCATCATATCTAACCTCATTCTTCTCAATTAGAGCATATTTCTCCTGAAGGGCGTTATTACGTGCCTCCATTGGTTCAGGTTCCAGCTCCAGCGATGTTATCACATTGCGCTTTCTGTCAGGAGTCTTGCCAAGTGAAGCCCAAGGGCACTCCTTGCGTATCTGCTCCTCAGTTCTGCGAGGCTTGTATGGAGGAAGCACCACCTTCTCCATCATCTGGCCAATAAGACCGTCAGCAAGAATGATTGTAAGAATGTTATATTTGAATGCTAGCTCAAAACCAAGATCTACAAAATCAGCCATTTCCTGAACAGAGGCAGGTGCAAGTGTGATCTGACGGTAGTCACCGTGACCGCCACCCTTAACTGTCTGGAAATAGTCTGCCTGGCTTGGCTGAATGGTTCCAAGACCCGGACCGCCACGCATTACATTAACTACAAGCGCAGGTATGTCTGCACCAGCTATGAATGACACTCCCTCCTGCATGAGAGAGAAACCTGGTGATGATGTAGAGGTCATGACTCTCTTGCCGCAGCCGGCTCCGGCATACACCATGTTAATTGATGCAACCTCACTTTCAGCCTGAAGCACTGTCATACCTGTGGTCTCCCAAGGCTTTAATTTCATTAAAGTCTCAAGAACTTCTGATTGAGGGGTGATAGGGTAACCAAAGTAGCCGTCACATCCGCAGCGGATGGCAGCCTCGGCAAGAGCCTCATTACCCTTCATTAGTCTTACTTCTTCACTCATAATTATTGCTCTATTTTTACTTTATACACTGAAATACAGCCGTCAGGACATACAATACCACAGCTGGCGCAGCCGATGCAGGCATCGGGGTTCTCCATGTAGGCGTAGTTATAGCCCTTAGCGTTTACTTGTTTTGACATTGCAAGAACCTTTGACGGGCAGGCTACAACACATAGTCTGCAACCCTTGCAACGATTGGTGTTAACCTCAACAGCTCCTTTGATTTTTGCCATTTTGAATATATTGATTTTAGTTTGAAATGCCTAACTTTCAGTATTTTAACACTTTATGTAGAATACTTGTTTTCGGAGTGCAAAATTACAAAATCTTTTTAAATAATTAAGGTATTTTTATAAGATTATTAGGGATTTTTCCTATCTTTACACAGCAAATATATATATATTATGGAACCTAAAAAGCAGATACTTCTTCCTGTTGATTTTGAAAAGGTGAGTGAAAGTATGATAAAGCTCGGCTTTTCTATTGCTAAAGTTACTGATAGTGAGGTGGTTATTCTTAATGTAGCAGATATTAAAAACCTCTCTGAAATCAATTTCGCGCCTTTCTCAGACCGCATCGAGGAGATGAAAAAAGAGGGTAGTCTGCCAAATATCAAATATCAGATTGTTTTAAAAAAGGGTGTTCCTGAGAATGAAATCCTTGAATTTGCAGAGAAAAACAATGTTTTGCTGGTTGTAATGGACACTCGTGTAAAAGAGGAGAAGCAGCAAGACCTTATAGGCAGTGTGGCTGCGGAGGTTATTGATTCCTGCTGTGTTCCTGTGATGGCCATTCCACGTAATGTTAAGATTGACAATTTCACATATTTTGATTCAATAAGCGTGGCGTCTGCTCTTGATGTACTTGATATGGAGCCGTTTAAGCGTATTATGTTTATGTTTGCTGACTACAGGTATGACCTAAATATTGTACACATTCTTGAGAAAAAAGAGAAAGCGTCTGATTATCAAGAAATTCTTAAAGATATAGATTCTTATATAAAAGAGCATTTCCCTAAAATTAATGTTACATATTCCATAGTTCCAATTGAAAAAACTGTATCTACAGATCTTGTGAACTATTTTTTGACATCGGCGTTTAAGCTTATGGTAATTAAGAACAATAACAAGCGCTCAATTCTTAACCGCTTATTCCGCACATCGCTGCCCAAGAAACTGGTATATCATGCTAAAGCGCCGCTTCTTGTGCTTCCAATAAATGAAAGTTTCTGGGAGAAGTTCAGGATACACTAACTTTTAATAACGTTCATAGTAATGGAAAATTAATAATTCACCGCGGATTATAACAGATTGGTGGGTGCATAACAGAAATTAGAACTGCTACATCACGTGTATTTATTGATATGGGGCAGAACTTGCCCGGATGCGGTTCCACTAACCTTTAATTTGATTCAAATAGATGCTTGAAGAAAAATATCAAGAGACTCTAACTTTATCCATTCTCCTGTAATTCTTCCATAAGTGCAACAGGACCAAGATGCCACAACTTTGTTGATTCTGTTTCAAGTTTTTTGTATGTGTTGGATGCGTAGATTGTTTTTATGGCGTCAGTGATGCTGATGTTTTTCTCAGAAGCAAGCATTGCAGCCATCCAACTTATTTTAGATGGTAAAAACAGATGTAAATTTTGCTGTGTTACGTTTAGGTTCATAATGAAATTTCCTTGTAATCAACAAATGATATCGCTTTTAGCGAGTCTACAGTATGGAATAAATACTGGTCAACCAGTTTGTAAGTTTTCAACTCAGCTATGAGTTCTTGCTTGTTTAATACGCCTCCTTCAAATAAAGCAAATGCAGCATAGACACGGTCATTGGCTACTGGCCCGTAAACAATATCGTAGTTATGATTGAAGTCTTTTTGTGTCCTGTTCTTCATTACAAAGTCAACCCACTCATCAGTCGGTTTGTCAAAAATCAGACAGTTTAGATTCTCTGTTTGATTTTGGTCAAGTTCGTAGATGTTTACGTATCCTGTCTTAACTTTGTTTTCCTTAATCCTTCTAATTACCCAGTCTTTTGCTTGGTCAAAGGATGTAGTAGTATAAAAACCACTTCCATAGTCTAATGTCCGATTGGGTTTTCTTATTTCTGGAACATTTACTATTTCTAGACCGCCGTGATATATTTTCATGATTATGTTTAGCTCCTGCGTAAATTAATAAATTCATCTATATCCTCAAGAATCCATTGACGACTCTGTGTGTGTAGTGGCTCAAAGTTAGACTCAAGGTATTCAATTACACCATATTTTTGAAGTTCTGCTAAAGCTTGTTCTCCGTTAAGGTTCTTGCTGGTTTTATATTGTTCTATGCAGAATGATACAAAGTATGCTATGTCAAGATTTTGTTTGCTCATGATTTTATTGCGTCTCTTGCAAAATTAAACATTTTTTTTCATTTCGCAATTGTTTTTTATTCTTGACGTCAACCTCAATGTTAAATAAGTACTTAGTAGAGTGCTTTGATTCTCTTCACAAAACGATGTTCACTTTTAGTTCCCCATTGCACTTGCCACGTCCTTCCATTATGCTGGTCTAACATAATGAACGTGTACATATTTTGTGTTGGATATAATATATATCTTCCTGCTTTTGCATCTGATATTATAGGGTAGTCTGCATAATTTTGATTTGTAGTTGATAATGGAATCTCAAATGTATCTTTAAAATCATCTACACTATATTGTACAATCCAAATCATTCCCTTAGAGGTGTCTAGTTTCAAGAATGTCCACATATTAGTTGTTGGATATAATTGATACTCAGCATTATTATTGTATGGATATACGTTGGGTATTTCACAAAAAGCTAATGCTGAACATAAAATAAATAGAGTAGTGAGTAATAATTTTTTCATAGTGCTATTTTTATAAAATTGATTCTAAAATCTTTCCCTCCCTTTGAAATACCATCTACCTCTTCTTGACCAAACTAAATCATATTGTTGATGATTCCGATTGATTAATTTTGTTGTGTTTGTTGTTGGATTAGTTTCTTTAATGGTAATCGGGTAATTAACCCACCTTCTACAAAATGGATTAAAATCGTGCAATAAATACTTAGTTAATGTTTCTTTACTAAATTTGTCATTGTTGAATTTGTTTACATCTATTTCAATGCAGTATATTTTCTTGTCTTGCAGATACTTATGTTTAATCTCATCAACAGAATGTGTATTATTGATTTCAATCCATATTTCGACATCAATATCGTTTTTATTGATATAATGTCCTATACAATCTGGGCGTAGATTGCTTTGGTCATCTTTTCTTTCTATTTCAACTTTTGCAAACTGCAAAATGCGAGCTCTAAATTTAGTTTCCCCGTCTATTATATAATCTGGTGTGGCTATCGCCTTTTGTTCATAAATGATTTCCTTACTCATAATATGAATCATTGATTCAAATGCTTTATGAGGATTACATTGAGAATCATTTGAATGAGCGAATGACCACGTGTTATGTTTCCCTTGACGAGCAATCAAAGGTTCTTTACATTCAGGGCAGATACAATTACATGATTCGCCATTGGACACATCTGTTACGCTAACTAAATGTCCTGTCGCTTTATCAATTGCGTATGTTAATGAAGGTTCTGAATTTTTCATAGTCAACAAATTTACGAATAATTTTTGAATTTGTTGTTATATGGATAATTGTTTTATAATTTATATTATGTTAAATAGGTATTTTGCAGTTATCCCCTAATCTTTATTTGGATGGGATGAATACTAATACATCAAATGCTGTTTGGATTTATTGCGCCAACCGGCCTGGCTTTTATATTTCACGAAAAAAATTTTGAGATCTGCCTGGGATTCATAGTCCACAAAGAAAATTTTCTTTTCAGCCTGAGATTCATAATTTACAAAGTACCAGCATCCGTCATTCTTTCCGGCCTGTGACTCATAATCTACTTTATAAACGCATAAATCAGCCTGACTCTCATATTTCACCACAAAAACTTTAACCTTGGCTTGTGATGAATATTTTACGCTGTAAACCTTCTGGCCGAATAAAATTTGTGGTGTTACAATGAGAAATACAACAGCACACAGAATTTTGTAGAAAAATTTCATAGTATTATGAGATTGTAGATTTTATTGAATTGTAACTTCAGTGGCACCATACATACCATATTTGGTAAAGGAGGCATCGCTGAAAGAAAATGTTGGAAACTCTTTCATTATTAGCTTAATAAGTTGAAGACGCAAGGTTCCGTCTCCTTTACCGTGGATGAACACAACTTTAAGGCCTTTCTGCTTTCTGTGCTCATTTAATGTTCTGCGGCATTTATCCAGCTGTGTGTTGATATAATTATTTGTATTTGAGGCTTTTATATGTAAATCAACCTCCAATGTGCCTGTTTCTGCACTGATTTTGAGCTCTTTAGGCTTTGGCTTAGGCAAAGCTCCGCTATCAGCTGCTTTTTTAACCCCGACGCCACCTACATAGTGCATTTTCATGTTTTTTGCCATGCCTTCTACTCCACTCACAACTACACATTCGCTGCGCTCAACCGGAATCTCCATCCCTATATTGTTGTCCAATACAAGGATTTTTCCATCTGAGGAGAAGCCTGTGACAGTGCCTCCGCCTTGAGAGTTCAAATATCTAATTGCGTCGCCTTTTGAAATTTCCATAACTCACTGGCCAATAAAATTTTATGCACAAATTATTTACTAATAAAATTTAGAATTTCAGAAGGTTTGGATACAATATGTACAGCTCCATTTTCTATAAGCTCACGCTCAGTGCGGAAACCCCATAGTACGCCGATGCTCTCAACGCCGGCGTTCCTTGCGGTTTGCATATCTATGCCGGTATCACCCACATAAAGCGTTTCTGACGCAGTTACGCCTGCCTCTGAGAGAATGTCAAAAACAATCTGTGGATGCGGTTTCACGGGCACATCTTCACGTTGGCCAAGCACAGAGGCAAATCTAATTGAAGGGAAGAAATTCCTGACAAGAGCCTGTGTGCCGTCAATAAACTTATTAGATGCAACGGCTATTTTAACACCTTGCTGGTCAAGTGTTTGCAATAGTTCTGGAATGCCAGTGTAAGGGCGTGTATAGTCACACTTATGTGCTATGTAGTATGGCATAAAATCAGCCAAGACCGCCTCTTGGAGCTCAGGCTCCGCATCGTGGCCCAAAGAGGCACGTAAAGCGCGCTCTATAAGCTTGCGGACTCCGTTTCCCACAAAATAGCGGTAATCATCCATATTGTGAGTCTTGTAGCCACGCAGGCTAAGCGCATGGTTGACCGCCCTACCCAAATCCTCCACTGAATTTAGCAGTGTCCCGTCCAGATCAAAAATAACCAGTTTAATCATGTCCTTCCATTTGGATACAAAGTTACAAAAAACGATAGCAAAAGCAAATTTCAAAAATGGAGATAATTTTGTATATTTGCAGATTATGATAGGAAATAAAAATAAAAGGCAGCAACGGTACGAAAATATTTTACGCAAGGCTGTGGAGCTTTTTGCAATACAAGGGTATGATAATACAACCATATCAGATTTACAAGAAGAACTTGACATGGGGCGCGGAACCATGTATTTTCATTTTAAGAACAAAGAGGATCTTTTAAGGAAAGTTATGAATCATTACTTTCTTGACCCCAAAGAGAATATATTGCTTAACATGTCTGATAACATAGAAGTGCCAGATATGATTAACTCGCTTCTAACTTACCTTGATAGTTTAAAAGAGGCGTTGGAAACCCTTGAATATAAGGATATTATTAACACTTCTAATGTTATGATGCTTATGTATTCAGCCTACAGCAGATTTGATGATATGGCAAGAAAGGCAAAGCGTTTATATCAGGTTGAATACGGCTTATGGAAAAGAGCCATTGAGAACAGTATCAAAAAAGGTGATGTACGCAGCGATGTCCCCATTGAAATAGTGGCAAATATGTTTACACACTTAAAAGACAGTTATGATCCCGGCCTGCATAGCCGTAAGATGGATTTCTCCTCATTCCCTATTGCCTATAACTGCTTGTTTGATATGATTAAAGTAAAAAAATAATGGTGATGAAAATTTCATCACCATTATTTTTAATGTCAGATTGCTGATTGTTATTTCAGCATCTTCTTACCACCCTCAATATAGATTCCTCTTTCAGGTGCTTTATTAAGCTGGCGGCCAAGCAAATCAAAGTAGAGGCTTGTACCATCCTCATTAATAGCACGGAATGCAGGATTTACATTATCAGCTGTAGTTTCTTCAACACTTGTAACATCATCGTTGTTAGGTATCTCACCTACATATTGCATGTTACTGTAGTTGCTACTCTCTCCGGTGCTTGTGCCGTTCTGGTTGCTGTTCTGGAACTGTGTCTTGTAGATGCCAGGAAGAACCGGGCCACGTCTCTCCTCGCCTGGTATTTCAACGCTTGTTTCAGCAATAGCAGCATTTTCAGAAGCGTCAAAATAACCACGGAATGGTAACAGACGATACTTTTCCACTCCATCCTCAGACTGGAAACGAGCCCATGTGCCGTCATCACGCATACCGTAGATTTCCATATTGTCAGCCTCCACATCAGAGATGCTACGCATGTTGGCTGTCCACTTACCTACAGTAGTGAACTTGTCATCAAAGTACCAGTCCTCAAAGCTATATACCTCGTTAAGGTCATCATCAACCACCTCATTGCTGAGTTTAACGCCACTAGCGCTAAGATTTATCTGATCCTTCAATACTACAACAAGGTATGCCCTGCCGGCAAGCATCTTGTGAGGATTATCACCATCTTCTGGTAGGAATACAAACTGCTTGTAGTACTCCTCTTTGAAACGCAGACGGTAAATCTTGGCTACGTCAGCCTCATAATAATCTGTAAAGTCATAATCGTATGGCAGACTCACAATGTATGCACATGGAATCCAAGAGCCGTTGCTCTGCTGAATTGCAGAGAGTGTACGGTCGTATACCACATTTACAGTCTTGTCACTGTACTGCTCAAATATAGCGTTGTTAGACTCATCGTTGCTGTCAGAGAGTGTAACCTCATCAATAGGCTTGTGGAAACCAATGAAGTTATCCACAGATGCACCCTTCGATGTGAACCTCAACTGGTATACGCCAGTGTAAGGAGCCACAAAGTGAGCATAGCCGTTCTGAACGTATGAATCGTAGAACACCCACTCCTTGTCAGTGTCAAGGTTGTAGTAAACGTTGAGCTGGCCGCTTGCACCACCGCCTAACATAGCAGCGATGTCACCGCTTAGCTCAACCTGGAAGCGCAGAACGTCACCCTTCTTAGCCTGGAGGCGTGGGGTTATAAGCTCATAGCTCTCTGATTTTGTAGTGGCAGCCCAACTCTTAGGAGTAGCGTTGCCACCGCCAAGAAGGCCGCTGAGCATGCTCATGAGGTCACCGTCATCTGGCAGTCTGACCTCCCAGCCTGTGGTCTCCCAACCAGCAGGGAACTCACGTGGCAGAGTCTCGTCATCAACTATGAACTCTGGCTCAAAGTCCTCAGTCCACGCATCGGCGTAAGTGCTATATGCGGTAAGAGAATATGAAAGCGGAGATAGAGCCTCTGCAGTTGGAGTGAACTTCACCGCACCTTGGTGGATGCCTAGATTCTGCTCATCAAAGACGTATGTAACATCTACAAATGCTGTATCGTTAGCCTCTATTGCAAATGTTTTTCCACTCAGAGCAAATACAGACTCGTCAGTTGTCTCAACATTAACCTGAAGAGTACCCATACCAGTGTTAACTATGGCAAATGTCTCTGTTTTGTTTTCCTGAGGCATACCGTAGTTTATGTCACCGGCAGCTGTATTATTATGCAGAATATAGATGTCAGGTGCGTTATTGTCAAGATGGAATCCGGCTATGCTGTCAACAACAATGCTGTCAGAAGTCACAATGCGGAAACGGTACTCACCTGGCTCAATATATGAAACCCAGAGTGCCTTGTATGTGGAGTCAAGAGGCTCTGTGAACTCTCTCACCTTCTCCCACTTTGAACTGCCGTATACAGATTTTTCAATAACTACAGATGAAGAGCTACCGCCACCAAGCAGTGAGCCTATGCCGCCTGAAGTTTTACCACCCTTTACAGAGAAAATAAGCGCCTCATCAGCACTCTCAACATTTAGAGGAGGTGTCATAAGGAATGTCTGTGTGCCACTGCCACCAAGCAGAGCGCCAATACCTTCGCCACTGTTAGATTTTGTAGTGGCTACATTATCATGGAACTCCCAGCCCTCTGAGAAGAAGCCTTTAGGCTGAACATTAGAGTTGAAATCCTCCACCCAGACATTTGGCTGGGATACTACAGCCATAGCCAGTACGGATGTGCTATGTACACGCTCATCTGCAGGTTTGAATAAAATTTCAGCTTCATTCTTACCAGGCTGGCCGGCAGCAAAGTTAAAGGTAATATCCACTGCGGCAGTATCTGCGGCAGCTACAGCCAACTCCTTATGGTTAACTGAGAACAGACTCTCATTGGCTGATGTGATACCTACATTAAGTGTGCCTGTAGCGGTGTTTATAACCTTGAGTGTACGCGTGCTGTCTTTGTAGCAAAGTCCAAGATCAAGGTCTTTAGCAGCAGAATTATTCTCTATAACATAGATGTCAGGAGCCTCGTTGTCAATGTGGAAACCTGCCACACTGTCAATCAGCACTGTGCCTCCTGCCTTGAAACGGAAACGGTACTCTCCGGCAGGTGTGCCTGTTATGGTAAATGTATTGTAAAGTGTGTCAAGTTCAGTTGTAAAGTCTGCTACACGCACCCACTTGTTCTGGCTGTATACAGAACGCTCTACAACAAACGATGTGTCCTTAGTGCCAAAGCTGATGCTTGTACCAGAACCCTTACTTGTTTTAGCCTTCTTTGCAGAGATAACCAAATTCTCACCATCTTTTACAACTACAGGCGGTGTGAGAAGGTAGTTTTTACTATTACCGCCACCACCAAGCAGTGAGCCTAGAAGAGAACTAATATCAAAGTCTCCCATACCACCAGTTGATGGTTTTTCTTCCTCCTCCTGAGATGTATTCTCTGTTTCACCACCCTCATCTCCTGGAGTTTCAACACCTTCTGTCCCAGTGACTTCTGGCCCAGTTCCCTCTGTCTCAGTGTTTTCCTCCTTCTTATCACCTCCTCCAAACAGACTCTCTAAATCAAGAGATGAACCAGATGATGCTTTTGTTTGAATGGCGCCATCTTTAACTGTCCATCCTTCCGTAAACCAGCCGTAAGGCAAATTGGTTCCGTCATTGAACCTTTCGTCCATCTGCTCTGTGGAGACAGATTGGGCATGCATACTCCCTCCGATGAAAAGGAGTGACATTGCATAGAGTAATTTTGCTTTCATTGTTGTTAAAAAATTCAAGATACAATGTTAATTTTTTGCAAAAATACTTAAAAGTTTTAACACTGTATCATTATTAGTCGATATTATAACATTTTTCGTCTATTAATTGATTTCTAGCAATCAAAATGTAACATTTAAAAGAAAAGGGAGACCTTTTCAGACCTCCCTACTCTCAAACTTATATCAATTAACTAAACTTAAACATACAAGAAACGCTTAATACTGCGTTTTGGTGTTTTCTCAAACTCTTTGTCCATAAGCTTAAAGGTGGAAACCTTACAGAATGGAGGCATAATCTTGTTTATGTGATTAAGGTTGCTCTCCATCTGAGCGTTTATTTCCTCCTCGCTCTTCTTCTGTTCTTTGGCTGCTTGCATGTCAGGAACAATCAAGGCTACCAACCTGCCATCCTGTTCTGTTACAAGAGACTCAAGTACAAGTGGTTGTGCATTAAGCTTATCTTCTATCTCCTCAGGGTAGATGTTCTGGCCGTCTGGACGCAGAATCATATTCTTGCTTCTGCCTCTGAGCACAAGATTGCCTCTAAGATCAAGGTAGCCAAGGTCTCCTGTACGTAACCAGCCGTCTTCTGTGAATGAGCTCTTGGTGGCGTCCTCATTCTTATAATACCCCATCATTACACATTCACCTTTTACCTCTACTTCACCTTCACGGTTAAGGAAGTCGCCGTCTTTCTTCTTTATACGTATCTGCATTGAATCAATAGCCTTACCGCAGCTACGTGGCTTGAAATTCCACCAATCTTCGTATGTGATAAGCGGTGCGCACTCTGTCATGCCGTAACCTACTGTGTATGGGAATTTGATTTGGCGTAAGCATCTCTCCACTTCTTTGTTAAATGCAGCACCACCAATTATAAGATGGCGCAACTTGCCGCCAAATGCCTGTAATAAACTCTCTTTAACTTTATTTCTGATGATGATATTTATACCAGGTGTGTACCAAAGTACTTTCATCAGCGGTGTTTTAATTTTTGGGAATACGGCTTTACGTACAATTTTTTCAATAACAAGAGGAACTGTAAGAATCATAAATGGTTGTACATCCTTCAGACTCTTAAGCAGTGTGGTTGGCGACGGAGCTTTGGTTAGGAAGAATATGTGTGCCCCATCACAAATCTGATAAAGGAACTCGTACATCAGACCAAACATGTGACCTATTGGCAACATTGAGATAGCCCTGTCACCTAGTTTGTGTGGAATGCGGGTTGCTCCAAAATCAACATTGGCGCTAAGATTTCTGTTAGAAAGCATAACACCCTTTGGAGAACTTGTGGTACCTGACGTATAGTTAATCATGGCCAGATCTTCAATGTTATCTGTAGGATATGAAATCTTGTCTTTAGGGAATCCGTTAGGATACTGTGACTTGTAGTCTTCTGCCGCCTTATCAAACACACTAATGCTCTTTTCTTCTTTGGCTGAATACATTGCAAATTCATCCATAAACACTATGCCGATGAGATTTGTCATGGCAGAAGGATCAATTTTAGCCTTTACGTTTGGACCTACAAAGAGCAATTTTGCATCAGAGTGGTTTACCATATTGTGAATATTCTCACTTGTAAAGTCATGCAGGATACTCACCGCTACCGCTTTATATGTGGATATTGCAAGGAATGTGATAGCCCATGCGGCGCAGTTACGTCCGCAAAGTGCAATTTTGTCACCCTCATTTAGTCCTAATGCTTTGAACTGAGCATGCATCTTCTCTATTTCATTTGCAACCTGCCCATAGGTGTAATGTGCTGTGCCGTCGATGTCGGTCATTGCATCTTCATTCCATTGGTTCACCACAGTGGTTTGAAGCCTGCTTAAGAAGTGTTTTGTTTCCATATTATGTTATATATTTTATATGTCTTTTTTCAAAATCCTTGCAAAGTTACAAAATAAAAACTGAACAGGCGTTCAATTCTACTATAAAAAATTAGCGTCATACTAAGCGGAGCAAAGTATGACGCTATAATTATGAGAGGCTTTATATCCCTTAACGGTTATCAACACGTAAGGGGCAAGCCCTCAACAAATTATCAATTGTCCATTTTCAGCTGTCCATCAGCAAAGTCCACCGTGATTGGCTTGCTTCTGTCAACCTTGCCAGCAATAATCTGCTCTGACAGCTCGTTTAGTACAAGGTTCTGAAGTGCTCGTTTAACAGGACGTGCGCCAAACTGCGGGTCATAACCTGCTGTGGCTATGTAGTCAATGGCCGCATCGGTGAGTTTGAGCTCTATACCATTATTTTGTAACAATTTTGCAATAGAGCCAACCTGAAGCTTTACAATCTTACGTATCTCTTCTTTATTAAGAGGTGTGAACATTATAAGGTCATCTATACGGTTCAGGAACTCTGGCTTTATGACTTGCTTAAGCATGGTGAACACTTCACTACGGGTCTTTTCAAGCACTTCTGCCCTATTGCCGTCATTTATGCTCTCCATCTTCTCACGTATAAGTTGTGAGCCAAGATTAGAGGTCATTATTATAATGGTGTTCTTGAAATTAACTGTACGTCCCTTGTTATCGGTCAGACGGCCGTCATCAAGCACTTGCAACAGCACATTGAACACATCGGGGTGAGCCTTCTCTATCTCATCAAAGAGCACTACAGAATAAGGTTTGCGCCTGATAGCCTCTGTAAGCTGACCACCCTCATCATAACCTACGTATCCAGGAGGTGCTCCTATAAGACGTGTGGCTGAGAATTTCTCCTGATATTCACTCATGTCTATACGGGTTATCATGTTCTCATCGTTGAAGAGGAAGTCTGCCAAGGCCTTTGCAAGCTCTGTCTTACCCACGCCTGTGGTGCCTAAGAATATGAATGAGCCTATAGGACGTTTAGGGTCATTAAGCCCGGCACGGCTACGTCGTATGGCGTTTGAAACGCTGCTTATAGCCTCGTCCTGCCCTACTACACGTTTGTGAAGTTCCTCCTCAAGGTGCAACAGCTTATCTTGCTCACTCTGGTTCATCTTGCTTACCGGTATGCCTGTCCAGCGGCTTACTATCTCAGCGATGTCCTCATCGCTAACCTCCTCTCGTATGTATGGTTCACCATCAAGAGCCTCTAAATCTTTTTGCAGTTTGGCTATCTCATCCTCTTTTTGCTTGATACGGCCGTATCTCAGCTCTGCCACCTTACCGTAGTCTCCGTTACGCTCAGCACGGTCCGCCTCAAACTTAAGGTTCTCAATGTCAATTTTGTTCTGCTGTATTCGCTCTATATAGCTCTTCTCTGTCTGCCACTTTGCCTTGCCCTCTGACTCCTTTTTCTTTAGCTCGTCAATTTCATTTGAGAGCTGCTTGTAGCGGGCATCGTTGTGTTCACGTTTAATAGCCTCACGTTCAATTTCCAGCTGCTTGATGTTACGCTCTATAGTATCAAGCTCCTCTGGCAGTGAGTCCATCTCAAGCCTAAGACGTGCAGCCGCCTCATCTATAAGGTCAATAGCCTTGTCAGGCAGGAAACGGTCTGATATATAACGACTTGACAATTCCACGGCGGCTATAATGGCGTCATCCTTGATACGCACCTTGTGGTGGTTCTCATAACGCTCCTTCAGTCCACGCAGAATTGAAATGGTTGAAGCCTCATCTGGCTCGTTAACCATTACTATCTGGAACCTACGCTCAAGCGCCTTGTCTTTCTCAAAGTATTTTTGGTACTCGTTAAGAGTGGTTGCGCCTATTGCTTTAAGCTCGCCACGCGCCAGCGCAGGCTTTAGTATGTTAGCTGCGTCCATGGCTCCGTTACCGCCTCCTGCACCCACAAGGGTGTGAATCTCATCAATGAACAGTATAATCTGCCCGTTTGATTTGATTACCTCATTGATAACTGCCTTAAGCCTCTCCTCAAATTCTCCCTGGTACTTTGCTCCGGCGATAAGAGCTCCCATATCAAGTGAGAATAGCAGTTTTTGCTTTAGATTTTCTGGCACGTCGCCACGTATTATACGGTGTGCAAGGCCTTCTGCTATCGCGGTCTTGCCCACGCCTGGTTCACCTATAAGTATAGGGTTGTTCTTGGTTCTACGGCTGAGAATCTGCAACACTCTACGTATCTCTTCATCTCTGCCGATGACGGGATCAAGCTTCCCGCTTTTTGCACGCTCATTCAAGTTAATGGCGTACTTGCTTAATGCTTGATAGTTGTTGTTCTGTGTTGTATTTTCCATATTATATTCTCCTTTTCACCCCTCAACAGCACAAAAAGCATACCAATAAGAATCAATACTGACAAAGTGTCAGTCTATGAGAGGGTCGGAAGCGGATGGAGAGCCGTGGAGGATGTGCGCCACCTCACGGCAGCCGGCGTCACAGTCATGAAGCTGCGGGCAGGAGGAGCACTTTGCAGGTTTGTAGGCGGAGTTCAGGAAGATGTCAAGATACTCAGTATCTGTAATTTCAGGTGTGGAGAGGATGTTACCAATTATATGTGGTGAGTGGTTGCACACTCTTATCTGCCCCGATGGGCCAATTACCATAAAACTTTTGGCTGCACTGCAGTGTGTGCCTATCTTTAGATGTTTGTAGTGGTCTACCCCCTTCTTAATTATGCACTTAGGAAACTCTGTGCCTGTGAAGCCGTAGCGGTCAGCATAACCAAGAACCTCCTCTGCAGTGTCAAGCATGCCGTTTATCTCCTCACGGCTGAGTTCCAGCTCTTTACGATATTGCAATCCCCTGCCGCCTGGCAGAAAGCGGTTTATAAGCACTGTGTCCGCCCCGGATATGAGTGCCAGTGACATGGTTTTGAAGAGCTCGCTGTAGTTCAGTTTTGTCACCGTGACGTTTGCCGTAGTGCGCAAGCCGGCATCGTGTGACTTTTTAATCCAGCTCAGAACTCCTTCTGCGTTATCCACGCCCGTATGCTCCTTGAATGTCTTGTACCCTGGCAGACTCAGGCTCAGCTGCACACTATTTCTCTTAAAGCACTCTAAAAGCTCATCAGTGAGAGCTCTGCCATTTGAAATGAGGACAATCCTCACCGGCTTGTTTCTCTTTTTGAAGGCCACCGATGTGTAGTCTATAATCTCCTTTATATCAGCGCGTAATATAGCCTCACCTCCAGTAAAGGTTACGGTCAGTGCGCCGCTGTCAATCACCTTGTCTATGATGCTTAGCCACTGCTCAGTGGTCAGTTCAGCACCCCTTTCAAAACCACCTGACGGGTTCTCCCACGGGCATGAGCAGAATTTGCACAGATGGTTGCACCTGTACGTAAGCTCCAGAACCGCTGATTGCGGGAATATCATTTTCCAAGCATTTTTTTCAGGACTTCAGCCTCGTTGGAAAGCTGAATGGTGTCACCCCACATAACGTAGCTGTCTTTATTGCTTAGAGCTGCTTCTACAGCATAGAAGTCACTAAGATTTGCGGAGTATGCTATGTGGTATTTCTTGGCCTTAGGGGCCTTGTAAGAGAACTTGTTGGTAACATCGTTGCCCTCACTATCATTAGGAATAAGGCCAGCACATTTCAGGCAGATGCGCTCCACCTTGACATCGTGGCCTTGGGCTTTAAGACGCTCAATAATGGAGGTAATCTCCTCAAAACCATTGTCCCAAATATAGAATACATTACCGCACTGCGGGCAGGTGAACTCCTCACGCGGCTGTGCAGGAACCTCATAACACATGGCCATCTCAGGCATAATGGCTTTGGCGCCCTTACCCGCCAGGCCTTTAAGTTTCTCAATTAGACTCTGTTTCTCCATATCGCCGTCATTTTCATTCTCAGCATTGCTGCATGACACGCCAGAAACACTCAGCGCAGCAGCCGTAGCCAGTATCTTGATTTTGTTTTTCCTGCTCATAGTATTGCAATTATAAGGTTTCTAAGGCCTTTCAAATTTCAAAGATAATGCATTTTGACTTCAAATTCAAGCATTGCCGCCGTTTTTGAGAAAAAAATCATGATTTTTGCTTGTGAGTCAGATAAATATCACTACATTTACAAAATTATGAACCCCGATGTTATGAAACGCACATTTCTTATTATTTCTGCAGCTTTTATTGCAATATACGCCCATGCCTTCACTCTTGTGGGCAAGGTGACTGACGGTGCCCAGATAGTGCCATATACCAGTGTTTATGTAAAAGAGACGCCTCAGAACGGCACCATCTCTGACCTTAAAGGAGTCTTCACGCTTGATGATGTTAAAGAGGGCCAGACCATTGTGGTCTCTTTTATCGGCTACAAGACCATGGATATCAAGTTGAAGAAAGCGCCTAAGGACACTCTGCGCGTTAAACTTGTGGAGCAGCCCATTCTACTTCAGGAGGCCTCTGTGAACTCTAAAAACAAGAAACTGAGTCACAAAAAGCAGATGAAGCTTATGATTGCTGACGTGCGTCGCCAGATGGAGCGTGATTTCCCTGATAGCACCAATGTGCTCTATAATGTGAACTCAGATTATGGCGTGTATAACTCCCAGGAGGTGGTGGCCATTGAGGATTTGGGTGGTGACATAGTGGAGATGGCCGGCCGTGGAAAGGATAAGAAGGACATTATCCAGATGCGCATTAACTGGATCACCAGGTATCGCGATGCGCACACTCAGCGCAACTATGAGCGCCTTGACTCCACTCTTAAAAAGAGCACCAACGCCAAGCTGGTGCATTACGCTGACTCCAGCCGATGGGTGCATAAGTTCCTCTGGGGCAGTGGTATAAAGTCTGGCTTTGACCGTTTCTCTGACCATGCTAACCGCTGGGATGTTGAGGAGCGTGACTCTGTGATTGTGTTCACCTACACTGAAAGCCGCAACTATATTGGCATTGTGAAGGGCAATCTTGTGCTATCCTTCTTCCTTGATCCAATTACGTATCGTGTCTTGAAACAGTCTCAGCAGTTGCAGGTTGACGCTAACATTCCATTCGGCTACAAGCTCTCCAAGGAGCAGATTCAGATGCTTAACACCATTGTTATCGGCGTGCAGTTTGATAAATACTGGGTTAAGCGCGCCCACATTGACATCAAGCGTAATATTCTCTATACCTCATACCCCGATGACCACTATGGCGTAAAGGAGAAGAACGTTATTACAAACATTCACATAGAGGACCGCCGCCGTAAGAAACCTATTGACTTCAGACAGACCGGCTCTATAAAAGTCAATTCCGCCCAGTTTGGAGTGAGACCGTTCACCAAGGCAGAGGAGATGGCTCGCTACCCTCTCACCCTCAAACCCAAACCGGAATAGTCTGTTTATTTTCTGCCGTAGATGCGGGCCATGATGCCGCCGCTAATATTGTGCCATACGCTGAAGATAGCGCCCGGAATGGCGGCAAGCGGATAAGTGGCAAAGTGGATTGTGGCAAGTGCGGTTGCAAGACCGGAGTTCTGCATACCCACCTCAATACTCAGAGCAATATATTTAGGGCGTGACAGCTTCAAAAGCCTGCCAATGCCGTATCCAAGCCCAAGACCTAACAGGTTATGCAGTATGACTACGGCGATGATAAGATGACCGCCAGTCAGGATTTTTTCTGCGTTATGCCCTACCACAATGCAGACCACAAATGTAATCATCAAAGTGGAGAATGCTGGCAGGTAATCCTTAGCCTTCACAGTGAATGCAGGCAGGAAACGCTGGCAGAGAAGACCGGCCACGATAGGCAGAATCACCACATACACAATGCTCTGGAACATTCCCACTGCATCTACATTAACCATAGTGCCCGCTAAAAGATAGACAAGCGCAGGCGTTACAAGCGGAGCCACAAGTGTGGAGACTGTAGTAATACCCACAGAGAGTGCGGTGTCACCCTTAGAGAGATAGGTGATAACATTTGACGCAGTGCCTCCAGGGCAGCAGCCCACCAGTATTACGCCGATGGCAAGCTCCGTAGGCAACTCAAACATCTTTGCAAGCAGCCACGCAAGTGCAGGCATAATTATAAACTGTGCCAGCTCACCCACTATGATATCCCTGGGGCGCATAAACACCACCTTAAAGTCATTTGATGAAATGGTAAGACCCATTCCAAACATTATCAGCCCTAAGCACGGATTGATAACGCTTGTAGGTATTGCGTTAAACGGTGCCGGGAACACCATAGAAATTATGGCTGCCACTAATACAAATACAGCCACCCATCTTGCTATGAAATTACAAACTTTCTTCATATAAAAAATGGAGGGTGATATTTGTCACCCTCCTTATTAATCAGTTACTTATTTAAAGTTGCGGTCTCGTTCCTGATAGATACGCTCTATAATGTCAACCACCTTCATGCCTTCAAGCAGGTTGGTAGCTATGGCGCCTTTGGAGTTCAGAGTCTGTATCACATTCTCAATCACAAAGCCGTGATTCTGAGCTGCACCCTTGTATGCGCCAAAGTCATTCTCATGGGTAGGCTCCTTCAGTTCAGGCATCTCATAGTTCTTCACATGGCAGTGAACCACAGTGTCCATATATTGTCCGGCCACCTTCACAGTACCCTTTGAACCTATAATTGTAACAGAACTCTCAAGGTTCTTATCCCACACTGATGTAGAGTAATTCAGAGAACCCATGCCACCGTTAATAAAGTCAAAGTTCACGCATCCAGTGTCTTCAAACTCAATGAGGTCTCCGTGAGAGAAGTTGGCAAACTTGCCACGGATGTTAGTAATATCACCAAAGAGCCAGTAAAGCATATCCACGTAGTGGCTGAACTGAGTAAAGAGCGTGCCACCGTCAAGTGCATTGGTTCCGTGCCAGCTGCCTTTCTGATAGTATTTTCCATCACGGTTCCAGAAAGCGTCAACCTTTACAAAGTATATATCACCAAGTGTCTTGTTCTCAATAAGCTCCTTAAGCCAAACCATTGGTGGTGAATAACGGTTCTGCATAACACAGAATACAGAACGTGACATCTCAAGTGACTTGAAAACTATCTTCTCTGCATCTGCCTTGGTTAGTGCTATTGGTTTCTCAAGCACCACGTGTTTGCGTGCTTCAAGCGCTTTGATAGCATACTCTGCATGGTAACCGTTAAGGTTGCAGATATTCACTACGTCTATGTCTTCACGTTTAAGAAGCTCATCATAGTTATTATAGTAATCCTCTTTAATTTCTGGGTCTATCTTCTCTTTTGGAAGAACATCACAAACGGCTACAAGCTCTGCATTCGGGTTGCGGCGGATCATCTCCGCATGTCTTTTCCCGATGTGACCTAAACCTACTACTGCAAATCGTATCATAGTATTCAACTGACTCTTGTAACGTTCCCATTCTCAAGCTTATAGACTTGTCCTGTGGCGGAGCAGGTGGCAAGGCCGTCGGCACCAAAGTGAAGTTTCTGGCCGTTCTCGCTCACCCAGCCAAGCTGACGAGCTGGATTACCTACCATAAGTGCAAATGGTTTAACGTCTTTTGTTACTACTGTACCTGCGCCTATAAGGGCGTACTCACCTATTGTGTGACCACATACTATGGTGGCGTTGGCGCCTATGCTGCAGCCTTTCTTGAGTATGGTCTTCTTGTACTCGTCCTTGCGGCTCACGTGGCTGCGTGGGTTAATCACGTTGGTGAAAACTATTGACGGCCCCATGAACACGTCGTCTTCTGCTATTACGCCAGTGTACACTGAAACGTTATTCTGAATTTTCACGTTGTTTCCAAGGACTACGTCCGGCGATATCACCACGTTCTGCCCTATGTTGCAGTTCTGCCCCATTCGGCAGCTGGTCATAATATGGCTGAAATGCCAGATTTTTGTTCCTTCTCCTATTATGCAGCCGTCATCTACATAAGATGATTCATGTTTGAAATAATTTTCCATAATAATTACCTTTCTAAATCCAATTTAATCTATTGCCCTTGGCGGTCCTCCCCACCTTCGTGGGTCCCCTCCCTTTTCGGGAGCCAATGCCGCTACGGGCAATAGATTAAATATGGATTCAAATATTCATTTCGTTATCTTGTTAGTTCGTTCACTGAATCTACTATGTAGTTCAGCTGCTCCTCGTCAAGCTCTGTGTGCATTGGGAGGGAGAGGACGCAGTCCATAAGGCGCTCGGCTACAGGGAAATCGCCTTTCTTGTAGCGTGGGTCCTGATATGCCTTCTGCAAGTGTAGTGGCACTGGATAGTATATCATGGCTGGTATGCCCTTCTCCTTGAGTGCGGCCTGGAGGGCGTTGCGGTCCACGTCTACCAATTTTAGTGTGTACTGGTGGAACACGTGGTTGGTGAAGCTCTCGCAAACTGGAGTTATTATGTGCTTGTTGCCGGCAAATGCCTTGTTATAGTAGTCAGCGGCCTTCTGGCGTGCAGCAATATACTCATCAAGATGTGGCAGTTTGGCAAGCAACACTGCTGCCTGAATGCTATCCAAACGGCTATTTACACCAATAAGGTCA
>ONBO01000012.1 GCA_900316125.1 uncultured Bacteroidales bacterium
TTGTTACCGGCGTAGGCGCCGCAGTGGTGCAAGAGGCCACATGGGCTTATACACTGCACCCTGTCATTAACGCGCTTAACCAGTACGTAAACACTCGTGACATCACTGTTTTGCAGCAGTTCTTTGATCTGCCTAATGGAGCCAGATACTCTATAGATGACATTTTAGAGCTCAAGCAACTAATTCTGAACAAGCCTGTTACGGTTGGTGCCAGCGGCTGCGTGTTCGGCCTGCTGCTTGCATTTGCAATGCTGTTCCCACAGGCGGAGATATTCCTGCTGTTCATTCCAATACCTATCAAGGCTCCAATTTTTGTGGGTATATACGCGCTTGCAGAGCTTTTCCTTGGCGTACAGTCATTCTCTGGTGATAACGTAGCTCACTTTGCACACCTTGGCGGCATGCTGTTCGGTCTTATTTTACTTTTAATCTGGAGGAGACAAGATGGCTATATGGGGAGAAATTAAACAGAGTTACAAGGAGGGCAGCTACCTCACACGCCTGCTCTACATAAACGTGGCGGTGTTCATAGTGGTCAGCATTGCCATTCTTATATGCACACTCTCAGCTGTGCGCACTGCATGGATACAGTATGTGATGATGCCCGCATCTGGGTGGCAGTTCTTACACCAACCGTGGAGCATAATAACATACATGTTCCTGCACACAAGCATCATACATTTGATATTCAACGTATTGGCGCTATACTGGTTTGGCAAGTTCTTTCTAAACTACTACAGTCAGAAACAGCTCACAAGCCTCTACATCATAGGCGGCATATTTGGAGCGTTAGTCTATATGCTCGGTTATAATGTATTCCCTTATTTCATCCCGATGTCGGGCTCTTCATACCTTCTGGGAGCCTCAGCATCTGTCATGGCTATTCTGTTCGCCCCTGTGGTGACCGACCCTAACCGTGAGATTCGTCTGGCGCTCATAGGAAACATAAAGCTTAAGTATCTAGGGCTGGCATTCCTGCTGATTGACCTTTTAGGCATTGGCGCCACCAACCCTGGAGGCAGCATGGCTCACATAGGCGGTGCCATTGCAGGCTGTATCTTTGCTCTGATGCTAAACAAGAAGAGCGTTGACATCTGCTCCCCTATCAACACCATAATAGGCTGGTTCTCTAGGATAAGTTTCCGCGGAATGCACAAGCCTAAGATGACAGCGCGCCCCGGCGGCAAGGCCACCGATGCTGAGTGGAACCAGTATAACAATGAAACTCGCAAGAACAATAACGCCCGCATAGATGAGATTTTAGACAAAATCAAGAAATCAGGCTATGCAGCGCTCTCTGAAGAGGAGAAAAAAGAACTTTTTGACATTAGTCACAAATGAGAACATTCATAAGAGTTTTAATAGGCATACTTACGGTTGCTACAGGTTTTCTCCTGCTGCTCACTGACATAATGTCATACGTGAGGCCGTCAACCACGCTTTACACGCTATGCCCTCTCACCCTATTCTTCTCCACTTTTGTGGTGATAATATTCTTTTTAGCGGTCTACTGGTTCATACGCAAAAGGTGGATAATAGGCTCTTTCTGCATTATCATGCTGGCAGTCTCCACCCCTAACATGCTGCGCACTTACTGCAGCGTACCTGACTATGAGACTGTCCATAACCCTGACGGCATACGCTTCCTGAGCTATAACGTGCACCTTTTCAGCTGGTTTGAGAATGAGAAAGGGATAGACAACGCAAACAAGATGCTTGACTATATAGCCGCCACCGGCAGCGATGTGGTCTGCCTGCAGGAGTTCCTCTACCACAACAGCGGAACCTACACACTCTCATACATTAAGGAGAAACTGAAGAGCTATCCATATTCTCACATCGAGGTGCTTAGCCATAACAGACGTGTTAGCAAATGTATAGCCACATTCTCAAAATACCCTATCGTGGAGCAAAAGGCCGTGAAATTTGACGTGCCTTACCACGGGGCTATCATTTCCGCAATTAACATTAAAGGCACTGTTTACAATGTGGTTAACTGCTATCTAAAATCCAACCAGCTCACTGAGCAGGAGAAGGACCTCACACCTGACTATATTGGCACAAAACCCGCTGATAAGAGCGCACAGGGCCTTATATCCAGAGTCTACAACAAACTTGTGAAGGCAAGCCTTGAGCGCTGCAATGAGGCGGAGACGGTGGCTCGTGAGATTGAGAAAATTAACCGCAATATGATTGTCTGCGGCGATATGAATGATATTCCGGCCTCTTACGTTTACCGCACCATGCGAGGCCACATGAAGGACGCCATGCTGCTCACCCACTCTTTCCCTAACACCGGCATAACGTTCCATGAGGGTATCTACAACTTCAGAATTGACTATTTCTTTATATCTGACAATATTAAACCTTGTGAGTTCAGCATAGACAAGCAGCCTATGTCTGACCACTACCCTATACAATTAACATGTCTCCAGTAGTTTCAATCATCATGGGCAGCACAAGTGACCTGCCTATTATGGAGAAGGCGGCTAAGGTGCTTAATGACTTCAAAGTACCTTTTGAAATGAACGCCCTTTCCGCTCACCGCACTCCTGAAGCGGTTGAGGAGTTTGCCAAGAACGCCCAGAAGCGTGGTATTAAGGTTATCATCGCCGCTGCCGGCATGGCTGCGCACCTTGGCGGTGTCATTGCCTCTATGACCACTGTGCCTGTAATTGGCGTGCCTATCAAGTCTTCTATTGAGGGGCTTGACTCTCTGCTCTCTATTGTTCAAATGCCTCCTGGAATACCTGTGGCCACTGTTGGCATCAATGGTGCCATGAATGCTGGTATCCTTGCTGTACAGATTCTAGCTCTCTCTGATGAGCGCCTTAGCGCTGAGTTCGCTCAGTTCAAAGAGGATCTCAAAAAGAAGATTGAGAAGGCGAATGCAGAGCTCAGTGAGGTCAAGTATGATTACAAGTGTAATTAAAAGCTTTTATCTGCATTTCACCCAGGGCGTGGTCTTTATCCCTTGAAAAACCTGTTAATGTTCACCTGCTCCTAAACTCGCTACGCTCAAACAGACGTCGCAGGCTCCAATCACAACGGTTTTTCTGCGGGGACACTTATGGGTTCAATGCAGATAAAAACTCTCAATTCTTCACATGCTATTGCAAAATTCACACATAACACTTCGTGCTCTTGAGCCTGAGGATTTGGAGGCTCTATATAAGTGGGAGAATGACGCATCGATGTGGTTCACAGGAAATACGGTTGCGCCATACTCCCGCTATGACCTAAAGCAGTACATAGCCTCAGCGCCTAAAAATATCTATGAGCACGGCTTTATCAAGCTGATAATTGAGCGTGTTTTCGACGGGGCAAAACTTGGTGTGGTGGATTTGTTTGACTACGACCATCATAACAGCCGTGCGGAGGTTGGCGTCTATATTGACGCTTCACATCGCCGTGCCGGATATGGTCTTCAAGCCGTGGAGCTTATTACTGACTATGGGTTGAATTTTCTGCACCTTAACCAGCTCTACTGCCATATTCCAGCCTCCAATGCAGAATCGGAGGATCTCTTCTCCAAGGCGGGCTACCAGCGCACCGCCCTCCTACCCCGCTGGATTAAAACTCCTGAAGGCTACACCGATGTGGTTATGATGTGCTACCATACATCTCATTAGATAAAACTAACGAAGAGTAGGTACGGAGCATTGCAGTTGCATCACGGCTGTGATGATAACCGTTGTGACGATAAAAATGCAGCATTAATATCTTCAAAGAAATTGTGGTTTAGCACAAGGCTTACGCTGCAAAGCATATCTGTAGTAATCCAAGCGCGGCGATACATCTTATAGACGTTCATACGTGAGCAGCCCAACCGCTCCGATAGATAGACGGTGGTCATACCTTGCCGCTTCACCTCTGCCTTAATAAGCCTGCCTATGTGTGGAATGGGTTCCATAAAAAACGTGAGCACGTTCTACACTTATTAAACTTGAAGGCTCTGCAAAGCCCTGACACTAACAAGCAAAAACGGCTCACGCCCATAGACGTGAGCATACTGTTCGCTTATTCTCGTGTCATAAAATTTGCAGATTTTCAAGTTGAGAATAAGAGCGTACGCTCTAAAAATCAAATATTTATACTATCTATATTTCTCTGATAATAATTTTGGTTACTGTACTTTGGCAAAGTTAGTAAAAGTTATTCTATTGCACCCAATAAGTTACTGCAAATTTACATTTCCTATTGTAAACCGTAGGTTTACGTAAACCAGCAGTTGACGGTTTTTGTACTTCAAATACTAATCTAACACGTATATTTGTGATTGTTTGAAACAAAAATTCAGTTTAACAAAAAAATTAAAGCTATGAAAAGAACATTCTACCTTTTTACAATTTTGCTAACATCACTTATTTTAGCATCATGCAACAAGAATTCAACAAACAATTCTGAGCCAACCGAACCTACTCTTGACCCAGCAAACAGCTGCGTACTAACAGTTGATGCTAATTGGTTAGTTACCGCTTCGTTATGCTATATAAATAACCGCAAATGTATTATTGAAATAACATATTCCAATGGAAAACCATTCAAGACAATAACAGATTTAACAAAAACTCAAATTGCGGAATACACTATTCCTAAAGGTAGCACAGTAAAAGTAACTCTATCAGGAACAGGTGAAGAATGTTCCTCTGATCTTTCAATACCATGTAGTTATTACCCGTTTAATGAAGAGAGAACATATATGATAGGAAATCTTGATAAACGTACCCTAAAATTTTATATTTATGAATGGGGAGAGGTAAGAATAAATATGACCGACAAGTAAAAGAACAATAGCAACCAAGTGAAAAGATTTCATGAACAAAGAAGAATTACAAAGAGCAATAGTAGCATACCACACCAAAAAAAGTAGATGTAACAACAATTTCATATTTAAGAACATTGGCAGAATTAGGCATGCCTCAGGAGAATGGCGACAAGCGGTAGACAATTTAAGAGGTTTAGATAAGCTACAAACTTTTGATGATATATATAAATATCTATTAAAACTTACTAAAAAATTCAGGGGCATTGGGCGTGAGACCGTTTTATTAGAAGCTTGCAATATTGCAGAAAGAAACGGAATTCCGTATGAAGAAGTTAAAGAGTATCTGATTAGCAACAGAAAATATGCAAGACACATCTGCTCGTTTATGCAAAACAACATAAACAACCCACTCACAGGATGGGAACTTATTGATTTCTTAGTGTCTATGCAATATCAACTAAAGAAACTTCTTCGAGCCTAAACATCATCTGTCACCTCTTTATTCACTCATCCGCCTCCCATAATCTGAGAGGCGGATGTTTTTTGGGTATTAGAAAGCTCCCTGACCTTACATTAGATGAATTTAACGAGGAAATTAGATTATATAGGGGTGACGACTCAAGTACGTTAGGGTTAGGGTTATGATTTGCGTTGTGCGCAATATGTAACCGAATCTTCATTTGCAGTGAGCGAGCATAGGCCGCACGATGCAAACATACCCTCAAAACTCAAATCCTCATCAATATCCGGCCAGTGTATTCCAGAGTATGATAGTGTAAACGCCTCTCTCTGCTTTTGAGTGGCATTTGCAAGACGCTTCCACATACTAAAAGCGTATGAAGCTTTCAGGCCGTCATAGGTTTCTGCATACACTGCGGTATCATCAACCCAAACCTTTTTAATCTGATGTTTTAAAGGGGTCATTATTTTTTGAAAAATTCATTCCAACGTTCTGCTATTATATCTTTATTTTGTTCAATGACTGATTCTATCATTGAAATTTCATGTTTCTTGAATCCATGATTATATACTAATTCAACAGGACTTATATTGTATTTTGCGTCACACCCATCTTTGATTACATGAACATGCATTGGTTCATGATCATCAGAATAAAACATAAACCTGAATCCAAAAAATATGAATATTGTTGGCATATTAAAACACTTATCTGCTACAAAGTTAATAAAAAACTCATTCCAAATGCGGATTTAAACACAAAATGAGTATCTTCGACGCATAAAAAGAGAAAATATCATTCAGCAAGGGATTGAAGCATATTCTTCTATTAGAAAGAAAGCCATGAACGGAGAACTTCCTGACCTTACATTAGATGAAATTAACGAGGAGATTAGATTATATAGGAGCAAAAACTCCTAGATTATTATTTCCCCGCCTTTACCCTGATTATCGCTTTTGTGATAAATCGCACTATAGCCCTCGTCAGCGGGTTTTTGCTGTGGCGGCGGTAGTAGATGTCCATTGAATTGTAGAAGGCCTCTATTATCTCAGGAGAGGCCTTGTCAGTGCATTTGCCTTTCAGGTGTGTTACGGTGATATCTCCGCAGTAGTAGTTTCTGTAGCCTGCCTCAAGTATTGAAACGGAGAGGTCAATGTCATCTCCGTACATAAAGTAGTCTTCACATATCAGAGCTGCGTCGCTTAGTTTTGCATTATTGAGCAGCGTGAACGCGCCAGACAGTACATCGGTGTAGCCACATTCATTTTCTGCAAGAGACACGTTGTAGTATGACGCAAATACTTTGCTGTTAGGTAGCAGCCGTGTCAGCCCTGTGAACTTGCAGAATGAGTTCCAAAGAGTAGGCTTGTTACGCTTGCTCTCTGGCATGAACCGCCCCTCTCCATCAACCATTCTTACTCCTAGCGCACCAAAATCTGACTTGTTTTCAGCAAATTCAAGCGCCTTTTTCAGAGTATCTTTTTCAATATAAACGTCAGGGTTAAGAAGAAGAACGTATTTCCCTGAAGCTTTACGTATGGCTATGTTGTTAGCCTTGGCAAAACCAAGATTCTCAGTGTTGTATATGTAGTCTATGGCTGGAAATGCTTCAAGTACGGCATCTTTGGAACCGTCTGTGGAGGCGTTGTCAACCACCATGATTTCAACATCCATGCCTACTGACGCACTGCGTACACACTCCAGACACTTGACTAGGTACGCTTTTGCGTTATAGGTTACTATTACAACAGAGAGTTCTGCCATTATTTAGTATTCATCTGAGCCTTGAAGTTTCTCTCCAAGCCTGATAAGGAAGTTCTTCTTTGGCTTTACTGACATGAACTCATTGTTATACACTGGTTTGGTATGGCCGCAGAGTATGGCGTAAACCACTCCCCAGTCTGGCAGGCCGCCCAAATTGCGGTCATCTATGTAGACATCTGCGTTAATCTTGCGGGAAACCTCCTCATCCATCTCCTCACCAGGGTAGTTGGCGTTCACGGCGTAGAACTCAAGCCCGCGCTCCTTGCAGTAGGCCACCGCCTCATCAAGGGTCTGCCCTTGGCGGTATGTCCAGAGAATTATGTTACAACGATGCTCTTTCTGGAGCTTCAAAAGTGTCTCTATGGCAAACGGAATAGGCTTGCCAATCTTAGGGTACTCGTGGGTAACTATTGTACCGTCAAAATCTACTGCGATGGTCATAAAGAGTTGAAAGTTGAGAGTTGAAAGTTGAGAATTATTCTGCTTTGAGCGAAGAGTCTGTTTCTGCTTGGAAATACTTTTCAATCTTCGGTTTAGTTGGTTTGAGCAATATCAATGCAACAAAAACAATAAGATACGCAAACAGGCAGGAGCGGTCATGCTGGAACTCTCCTGTTTCACTGAACTTGTATATAGAGGCGTAACCTATAAATGCAACAATGCCAGGTATGGCAAGTATGAGCATTGGTATGGCGTTCCACTTAAAGTAGTAGTCAAGGTCCACCTGTTTTTTTAGTTTGAAGGTGTTGAGACCAACTGACAAAGGCACGCATACAAGAAGCGTTCCCACTACCACGTAACTTATAATCAGCGAAACATCAGGGGAGATTATCCCGAACCACAGCGGATATATGTGCGCCAGCACCAGTCCTATGATAAAAACGGCGTATATAGCATAGTATATAGCCAAAAGTTTGCTTTGTACCTCTTTCATAATTTGTATTCTATTCTGTCAATAATTGAACGTCCAAGTGTAAGTGAGTCAGAGTATTGCAGCTCGTCACCCACTGAAATTCCACGCGCTATGGCTGTAATTCTCACATTCAGGTCCTTCAGTTTGCGGGCAATGTAGTAGGATGTGGTGTCGCCCTCCATCGTTGGGCTTAAAGCCATAATAACCTCCTTAATCTCACCCGATGCAACCCTTTCCACAAGGCTTTGTATCTCAAGGTCTGATGGCTTCACCCCGTCCATTGGGCTTATTACGCCGCCAAGCACATGATACAGCCCCTTATACTGCTGGGTCTCCTCCACAAGCATCACCTCCTTTATGGTTTCAACCACACATACTATGGTGGCGTCACGCTTAGGGTCTGAGCATATCTGGCAGACATCGCTGTCTGAGATATTGCGGCAGACCTTGCAGTACTTTATCTCATTCTTCATAAGCAAGATAGACTGGGCAAAGTCATTAACCTGCTGCTCATCCTGCTTAAGCAGGTGCAGTGCAAGCCTCAGAGCGCTCTTTTTACCCACTCCGGGTAGTTTTGAGAGCTGATTTACCGCATTTTCAAGTAAATAAGAGGGATATGACTGCATTTTTTCTATCTTTGCAGGGCAAAGGTAATAAAAATTGAGAGTTGAGAGTTGAGAGTTGAGAGTTTTTTTAATGTAATACAATGATAATAAAGTCTGCAACATTCGTGAAGAGTAGCCCTACTGTGGCACAGTGCCCAAATACAAACACACCAGAATACGCTTTTATTGGGCGTTCAAACGTGGGTAAATCATCTCTGATTAATACTCTTACAGGAATTAAGGGGCTTGCTCTTACAGGCTCCACACCAGGTAAAACGCTGCTTATTAACCATTTTCTTGTAAACGGAGAGTGGCACATAGTGGATTTGCCTGGTTACGGTTTTGCCCAAAGAGGTAAGAAGCAGAGAGAGGAGCTGCGCCGCATGATAGAGGGTTACATACTTGGCCGTGAGCAGCTTACAAATCTCTTCCTTTTAATTGACAGCCGTCTTGAGCCGCAGCAGATAGACCTTGAGTTCATAGAGTGGCTTGGTGAGAACGGCGTACCGTTCAGCATAGTGTTCACCAAGGCGGATAAACTTACAAAAACAGCCCTCAATACAAACATAGAGAACTACAAGGCTCGCCTAAAAGAAGATTGGGAGCAGCTGCCCCCAATCTTTATCACATCCTCCCAGACCCGTGACGGCCGCGAGGAGATCCTCAATTACATTGAGCAAGTCAATGCTTCAATAACTACTTCTTCTCTTTAACAAATATCCAGAGGATACCAGAGATAAGGAGGCAGATGGCGCAGATACCAAAGATTATTGATTTGTCTTCTGCTGCGTCTACAACCTCACCCATCTTGAATGATGCAACAAGCTGTGGAAGCACTACAGAGAGGTTAAAGATACCCATGTAGAGACCCATTCTTGTCTGGTTTACACGTGAGCTCATGATAGCGAATGGCAGGGATACAAGAGAAGCCCAACCAATACCAACAATAACAAGAGCAACAAAGAATGTGTATATATTAGCACCAAAGAAGTAGATGATAGCGTAACCAAGAGCCATAGCAAGGATAGCACCTGTGTGAGTGTGGGTCATACCCTTACGCTTGGCAATCTCATTAAGCACGAGCACTGGCAGGATAGCGCCAATAAGGTCACGTACAAGGAACGCCATAGAGTTTACAGTCTGCATAGAACCCTCAGCAAGGCCTGTAATAACAGAAGATACATAGAAGAACATGTAGATGTTCATAGTCTGAACGCCCCACCATGTGAATGAGTGAGCAAGCAGAATCTTCTGGAACTCATGAGTGTCCTCATCAGCCTTCATAGCGTTACCAAGCACAAGAAGGAGAGCAACAACCTCAATGATGATACATATCCACTCCATTATGTTAAGACCCATGTACTCATGGAAGCCCTCAACATTAACGCCGCTCAGTTTTGCAACGATAACCCATACACCATAAAGAAGGAAACCGTAGAGAGGCAGAAGTGCGTTGTTAATATCCTTGAAAGATGCGCCGCCCTTGGCAGTCTGAGCCTTTGAAGAATCCTCAGCCTTCAATTCACGAGGCTCCTCAATAAAGAATATAGGGAACACAGTGAAGAGCACGGCAATAACCATACCCACGTAGATAAGAGCCTCATTACCCCAGATTACAGCCACAAGATATGCAAGCACACCAAATGTGCCAGATACTGTCTGCATCCAAGTGTAACCCTTACTGCGCTGCTCCTGAGTGGTGCAGTCTGCAACAAGAGAACGTGTAGGGTTGAAACTTACGTTAATAGAGAGGTCAAGGGTAAGAGCCACGCATACGGCGATAGGAAGCAGACCGGCAGGGCCTTCCATACCCAGAATCTTTTGAACTATCTCAAGGTTTGGAAGAGCAAGGAGCATGAGTCCTGTGAGAACACCGCCAAGTACAATCCAAGGACGACGACGACCGCCCATGAACCACAGTTTGTCACTTACAAGACCTACAATAGGCTGTGCAATGATACCAGCAATAGGACCGGCGGCCCATACAATGCCTATATCACCAATGCTTAACCCGTATTTTGTTGAAAGAATCCAACTAAGAGCTGAAATCTGAACCGACAAGCCAAATCCCATGGCTGTAGCGGGAAGGGAGAGCAAGGCATAGAACCATGTGCTCATCTTTTTCTGACCCTCTAACATAAGTTTCTGATTTTAAGTTTTTTAAGTAAAAATTATTTTAATATCTCTTTAAATTTGCTAAACTTAGCATACAAAGATAACAAAATACTTTTAACTACACACTTAAAAAGGTCAATTTTTTACACATCTTACGCTGTGCGCCTCATATTTACGCCCATCTTCATTGTAGTACATGGAAGGGTCATAAGTATATGCTATGCAGTATGTGGCAAGTTCACCATGAGCGCCATCCACAACCCACAAAGTGCCGAGATTTCCAACGTTGCTGACAGTTTCATAGTGGCCATCACGAGTAACCTCACCCGCAGGATAGAGTGTGAAACCGTATGTATCCAGTCCCTGGTCATATTTCCCAGTATTGCACCACCCCTCTTTAGACTTCAGCAATTTGGCATCCTCTCCGCCATCAGGATTAATGTTGAATACCAAATTAACATAATCTAAAAGTGTAGGCACATGCCAGCCGTTAGGGCAAATTCCCTGACGAGGATAACTAACTTTGTCTGAGTCTGCATATATTTCACGTTCAGACGCACCCACAGCTGCCGCCCAGTTGTACAGGAGTCCCAATTTATCATTTATATTGTAAGAAACAGTACAGGTTCTATCAATACATTTAGAATCCTGACAGTTTGAAGGATAAAAATATGGATCATAATAAGCGTACTCACTAACTGAAATAGTTTTTCCGGCAGCCTCACTTTCAGTATCATACTTATCACACCTCATATTCTCCGCCATCCAGCATTGTTCTCCAATCCTCACTACACGATATGTATGCCCCTGACAGTCTGCAACTGAAGAGGGACATTTTTGTTCAGAGCTTGAAACCACCTTGTATGTGGTTGAGGCTGAAGGATTCACAGTAAGCGTCTCACCCTCCCCTATCTCATTACCTGATGCGTCATACCATTTGTAGTAGTTTCCGCCCGATGCAGTGAGCACAGTGGCGTCACCGTTACAAATGTCAGTCTTTCCTGTAACAAGCAGCTCTATGGTGGCGGTGACATCGAGGTTTAGAGTAACCACACTGTCACAACCCTGAGCAGTCTTAAGACGGCGTGTGTAAACACCCTTCTTAGTCTCTTTGAAGCCATTCTGTTCATAAACCTCACCATCACATATAGAGGCGTAAATATGGTGCTCCTTCTGCTTTATCACCCTAAGGTCAAGCTCCACAATGCTGTCACAACCCTGAGCAGAGGTGCGTGTAATGTAGTGCTTACCTTCTGTGTTTACATCAAAGCCATTCTGAGTATAACGCTCACATGAGTAGATTGAAGCGCTGAGGTATGAGTAAACAGGGTCTATAACAGAGAGAGAAAGCACCACAAGGCTGTCCTTGCCGTTAGGACCTTTCAGCTCCTGACGATACACACCCTCCTCACTCACGTCAAACCCGTTTTTCTGATATCTTCTACCCTTGCATATACTCTCCTCAAGGTAGGTCTGAGGCATCTCAATACCCTTACCGCCCGATATGGTGTAATCACACACATCGCCGGCGTAACCGTCAATCATAAGATAGTAGCGCTTGCCTGGTGTAAGACCTGTGGCCTTAAGCACACCGTTAGTCTCTATGGCAGGATTCCAGCAGTTTGAGTACGGATTAAAGTGGATACAGTCATCTGTGCTGTAGATTCTCATCTGTATGCCAATACCACGCTGGCAGTTACTTACAAAGATATTTAGCTCCGCATCACTCTCTGCCGCCACAAACTGGAGCCATGAGTTGTTCTCTATAGAGCCGCAGAACACATTCTGCAGGTTTCCTGGCGCATCTACGCTATACTGGGAGCCAGTATTGCCACAGTAGCCTTCAGGAGACTGTATAAGTGTGGCGTTAGAGCAATAATCTGAAGCCGCCGCTGCAGTAGAGCATTTTGGCTTAACAATCTTATCAAGCTGATAGGCGCATACACCCGCCTGAGCATCAGTTACAAGAGCCACTCTGATGTAAATTTTTTCTCCAGCCGGCAGGTCTGGCACCTCAAAAACCTCTGGCAGACGGCCGTTTGTTGAACATCTGTATGGTGTCAGATTACCGCAAGTGCCTCTGTATATGGCCATAAAACCGTCAAGGTACCTACCCTCAGTAGCTATGGCAAGTCTACCTGTAGATGGAACCTCAGCGGTAAGCCATACCTCTCTATACTTCATATCAACCCAGCCACAGTCTGCAGTACACACCTTGCCACAACCTGTGGAGAGGGTGAAATGTGTGTAACTACACTCAGTGCCAACGCTAAGCGGTATAGCAGAACTACAGTCATTTGCCATGCCGGCAACGCAGGCTGCAAGGGATAATATAAAGAGTATCAGTTTTTTCATCTTCTAAGTACAAAGTGACCGGAAATCTTCTCGCCAGTCTCAGCCAAACGTATTACGTACCAATAGTCATCTGACGGCATAGGATGGCCGTTATATGTGCCGTCCCATGAGTTCTCCTCTGCCGTATATGATGCCACACGCCTGCCGTAGCGGTCATAGATATCAACTGTGGAGCGAGAATAGAACCACAGGTTCTTAATTACCCACACATCGTTGTTTCCGTTATCATCAGGGCTGAAGAACGCCGGAATTATAAGAGGCACACGCACGCCCTTATAGAAGACGGTCTTCTCTGTGACACATTCATTTGAGTCCATCACACGGAATATGTGGTCACCACGCATATAGTTTGTGAACCAGAACTGGAAGTCAGTGCTATAAGCAGAGGCGTCAAGACTGCAAAGATACGGAGAAACTCCGCCGTGCACGTTTGTCACCTCCACCTTCTGGCGTATGTCAGTCTCACCCTCCTGCTCGTAGTCTTCACTCACAACCACGTCAAACTGAGGCACTTCCCATACAGTAAGTTTAAGTTCGTATATACTGTCACACTCATCAATGGTGATATTCTTATCATAGTACACACCCTCCTCCGTAAGTTTCTGCTTGTGCCAGTCATAGACATCGCCGTGGCAGATGCTCTTCTCCTCATTAAAGTAGTAAGGCACACACTCTCTCAAATCAAGCACAAAGATACTGTCACACTGATGTTTGACTGTTTTAAGAGAGTCATAGTATATACCCTTGCCAATAAGCGTTTTGCCGTGCCATTCATACGGCTCCCCTACTGGAACAGTGTGCTTCTCATTTATCAGATAATCAGGATAATAGTCAAGACGCAGCACACGAATACTGTCAAGCCCCATCACAGTCTTGTACTTCTTCTCATGCACTCCCTTCTCCTTGTACCACGCATTCTCCCAGAAAATGCTGTCACCACGGCAGATGGTGGAGTTCTGCTCAATGTAGTAGTCATGGTATACTGAGAGTCGAAGATTCACTGTACTGTCACAACCGCCAACGGTTTTAAGTTTCAGGACTGCCAAAGTGTCATTAAACGGCATAAAGTCATATCCGTATTTTTGGTAGCGTTTCCCTCGTTCAGCTGTATCCAGAATGAGCGTTTCTTCAGGTAAACAGGCTGTAAGATAAACAAGTATGGTAGCCGGGCACCCTTGCTGAGTGGTCTTAGTCTCAAGCACGGTATCCTTGGTGGCGCGTATGTTAGTGTATCCACGCCCGTTATACGGCTCATTGACGCAAAATTTATCAAACAGCGATGTTACCGTGAGAGATACCACATCAAGATGAAGAGTCACAATACTGTCACAACCACATTTGGTTTTAAGTGAGCGGGTGTACTCACCTCTTTTTGACTCATTAAAGCCGTTTTTAGTGTAGACATCACCCTCACAAATAGTGGCAAAGATATGATTTTCAGCGGGTTTGCAAACCTTTAGATTAAGGGTGAAGTCATCACAGTCAACCTCCCAGCGGCACACAGTGTCATTTTTAGGAGCCTTCACCTCAATTCCGTGCCCTATGTAGTCAGAGCCAAGGCATACGCTCTCTGAATATGCGTAGCTGTTACTTGGTGTTACATTTACGGTAATCTCACGCTCTGAGCGGCATGTCTGCGCACTCAGACATATAGTGTATACCATAAGCACACCAATTAAGGCGGTAACTTTTGTGATTTTTTTCATAGGTGTGCAAATGTAACTATTTTATAGTTATCAAGCACAAAAAAAGCCGGAAACTTTAAGTTGCCGGCTTTACTTTTTCGCTCCGTAATAACTAGGGGGCGATTTACCCCTCTTTATTTACGTTTTGCGAAGATAAGGTCGAAAATCATTGTGTCTTCCTTACCACGATAATTAATTTCATAATTGTACATAGCTTTAAACATTTAATAAGTTAAACATCTAAATATCTTCTCTCATGAACTAACTCTCCTTGTTCGTTCATTGAAGACACTGCAAATGTAGAGCCATGTACGCTAGTAGCAAAGAAATTTTAGTTAAATCGGCTGACAATTTTTTCTGCAATCGCTTGCAATCTCAAAAGCGTTACAACTGTTTTACTAAACTTTTGCAAAGCTGTTGCAATTAAGTTACAGATTTACCAATTAACTATTCTTGAACATTTCCTTTAGTGTGCCGAGGGAGCCGAGAACGCCTGTAGCCTCATACGGAATGTACACAGTCTTGGCATCATTGCCCTGAGCCATCTCCTTCAAACCATCTATATACTTGATAGCCAGCAGGTAATTAACTGGATCAGCGCCCTTTACAGCTGCCACTGACTCTGTAACCTTACGTATAGCCTCAGCTTCAGCCTCAGCCTGAAGTATCTGTGCTTTTGCCTGACCCTCAGCCGTTAATATGCGAGCCTGCTTCTCAGCCTCAGCAGCATTTATCTCTGCAGACTTCTCACCTTCTGACTTCAGAATGGCAGACTGCTTCTCACCCTCAGCCTTAAGAATCTCAGCACGGCGGTCACGCTCTGCCTGCATCTGCTTCTCCATAGCAATACGTATGCTCTGCGGAGGTGTAATATCCTGAAGCTCAACACGATTAACCTTAACACCCCACTTATTTGTGGCGTCATCAAGCACGGCACGCAGCTTAGAGTTTATGGTGTCACGCGATGTCAAGGTTTCATCAAGCTCCAGCTCACCAACCACATTACGCAGTGTGGTCTGAGTGAGTTTCTCAATGGCCATTGGCAGGTTCTGAATCTCATAAACTGACTTTACAGGGTCCACAATCTGGAAATATAGCAACGCGTTTATCTCTGTCATTACGTTATCTTTTGTAATAACGCTCTGTTTGTCAAAATCAAACACCTGCTCACGCAAATCAATCTTGCTATTCATTACTATACGGCCGTCACCACGGCGTGTGCAGGTATCCTTGCCACGCTCCACTATAGGCAGAATAACGTTAATACCAGCGTTGAGCGTACGATGATAACGCCCAAGACGCTCAATAATCATAGTTTCAGACTGAGATATGATTTTTATACCCTTCATTACATAAGCAATAACCACTACGGCTATCACTATTAAAACAATTGTTCCGTACATAATATTTAAATGAGAATTGAGAGTTGAGACTCTTCGCTATGCTCAGAGTGACGACACTTTTATTATAAGACTTTCTCTATCAATGACCTTGACTTCGGTTCCTTTCTTTATCACTGCATCTGTGGCGGAGACGGCCTTCCAGTCATCACCGTCAATACGCACACGGCCTGTGCCTGCGGTGCGGTCAATATCCTCCGTAACCACAGCCTTGCGGCCAATGATGGCATCGGCGTTTGTCTTGACCTGCTCCTTCTTATTCTTATTAAGCCATTTAAGCGCAAACGGACGCACAAATATCAGAGCCAGAATTGAGCCCACGATAAATGCAGTTATCTGATACTCAAGGCCTAAACCTAGATATGCAAGCAGTGTTGCAACAAGGGTGCCTATTGCAAAACAAATTACGCCAAACCCTGCGGTAACAAGCTCAAGCAGGATAAGGAATGCTGAGGCAATCAGCCAGTAGTGATACGGTTCCATAGGTCAGTTTAGAGTTATTTATTTCCAAAGTTTCTGAGGATATACGCCCTTTGATATCAAAGCATTTATACGAAGCACAACATTTGGTTTGTCTGCCGCGTAAGTTACTCCAAACCACTTACTTGAGGTATTGAGCACCTTAACTTTGGCTGTGCCGTTCTTAATAAGGTGGTCTACCATGGTTGGTATATAGAACTCAGCCTTCAGGCTCTTCTCATTCTCACGCAGGAACTCCTTGAAATAGTTATATGAATACTCAAAATAGTCAGGAGTGAAGCCCCACATATTCATTGATACAGGAGTATCAGGAGCCACCATAGTGTCAGTAGTGTCATCATTGTGATTTACAATCACACCGCCGCGCTCCTCTATCTTTGTATGCTCCACAATTGATGTGAGATAGCCGTCACTGTCTTTTTGGCAGACACCGCGTGACACCGTGCCACTCTCTGATAATGTGTTCTTTACAGGGAAAGCAACCATGCAGTATTCGCCTTTTTTCCCCTCCATCTTAACCAGCTCGTCACACAGAACCTGGAAAGACTCCTGACCATAGAAGTCATCACCGTTAATAACGGCAAACGGCTCCTTAACCACATCCTTGCCCATAAGTATGGCGTGGTTAGTGCCCCAAGGCTTTTTACGCTCAGGGTTCACGGTAAAGCCCTCAGGCAGTTTGTCAAGTTCCTGATACACAACGTCAACTGGAATCTTGTCAGCAAATTTTGCAATAACAACCTTCTTAAAGTCATCAGCAAAGTCATGGCGTATTACAAACACCACCTTGCCAAATCCCGCACGTATCGCGTCAAATATTGAATAATCTATAATGGTCTCATTATTAGGACCTATACCGTCCATCTGTTTAAGACCACCATAGCGGCTGCCCATACCAGCCGCCATAACATAAAGAGTTGGTTTCATTTTATATAGTTATAAATCTTAGTAACCGTATAGTTGTTTGCAAGCCCCGATGTCATGCCTCTGCCACCGCTGAAAAACACCTGCATATCAAACTGCACACCGCTATCGACCAGCGCATTGCACAAAGCCTCAGTATTACTGAGCGGAGTGACATCATCACCTGCTGAATGCAAAATTAACAATTTTTTTTCTAATTTGGAAGCATTATCCACTGCACTATTCATTCTATATGCAGAAGTGGCACCCGACGTACGCATAAGGCGCTGAGTTACAACAGGATTATAATTTCTTAGATCAGTTACCGGCGATACTGCCACCGCAGCCCTGAATGGAGAGTCTGCCGCAAGTATGGCAGAGAGCGCCACACCGGCGTTAATATCCTCACCCACAATGGATATGTTAGAGCTGTCAATGCCATATTTGGCAGCTATCTCAGCAGCCACCTTGGCATAATCCTGAGCAGGAGCGTTAAGCATGTCAAGATAGGCCGCCTGACGGAAAGCCACACCCTGCCCCTCTGTGCCACGGCACTTAACCACGGCTGTCATGACACCTCGCCACCTCATTGCGTTCTCAAAAGCATCAGACTCATCAGACTCAAAATCAGTTACATACATTACAAGCGGAGTGGATTTTGACATATTGTCAGGTTTCACCACATAGTAACTGAGCTCTCCTAACTTGCCATACTCCCTGCCACTTTTCTGCACAGACTCTGATGACAAAGTCACAGGCTTGCTTCCGTCTGAGAGTATCTGACACTCACTACGTACACTGCCGTCAAAGGTCTGGTACCAGATACGGCGTGCAGCAAAGTCATAGCGGTACACAGTGGTGACATCGGCGGAGGCGGAGGTAATCTGCTTAACAAACTTTCCAAGCGGAGAGAAAAGGCAGAGCTGAACCCTGTCATTCTCAGGACGCAGCACCATGAAATTGTGAGTCTTGTCAGCAAATTTGAGGAATGTGGCGCACTCTGGCAGAATGTACTTGGAGTCAGTGTATTCATAAATGCGCTTTGCCACAAAAGTGGCAGCGTTCACCTTGGCCATGCGCAGTTTGGTCTGCTCTTTATTAAGGTATATAACGCCAAACATCTCAGGGTCAGAGCTCCACTCCACTGCCGTGATATAGGCGGCATCGGGGTCTGGCATCTTGACCTCCTTGGTCCACTTGTACTGCATACTGTACATATAGAGGCGCTCGTTCTTGCTGAAAACCAGATAGTCAGAGCCGGGAGCCCAAACCATAAGGGCCTCCTGGTCAAACGCCTCACGCATGTCACGGCAGCGCACACCATTATATGTAGAGTCTGAGCCGTCCTGAGTGACTTGAATCTCAGTATTGTACTCCAAGCGTTTGATAATGACGTTATTGCCACGCACATAGGCTATCTTCTTGCCGTCAGGGCTGAACACTGGCGCCTTCTGGTCAGGATTGTCACTGAGGCGGTCACATCGGCGGCTCTCCACCTTGTAAATATAAAACGGACTCTGCGCCGTATCACCGGCGGCACGGGTAAGAAGAATACGTGACACATCCGGAGAGAACTGAAAGTCAGAGACCTTCTCAAGCGGATTTATTCTCATTTTTGGGAACTCAACCACAGCCTCTTTCATGGCTGTCTTGGATGTACCTGCCACTATGGCGGTACTGTCCCCGCTCAGGGCGGCGTAATTTCCGTCTGGCAGGGGGAGGAGGAGGGAGAGGAATATTAATAAACTCATTATAGTTGAAAGTTGAAAGTTAAAAGTTAATTGATTCACCTATCCACTGCAAATTTACAACATTTTTGACAAAATGTCAGTATCGCAGGTTTAATAAAGTTTGGCACGGAAATTGATACAATTAAGGCGGAGTTCCGTGTGAACCCACAACAGAGAATTAATAACAAATTAAAAATATAAGCATTATGGGAAAAATTATTGGTATAGACCTTGGTACTACAAACTCTTGTGTATCAGTCATGGAAGGTAACGACCCAGTCGTTATCGCCAACAGCGAAGGAAAACGTACAACCCCGTCTATCGTGGCTTTCATTGATGGCGGCGAGCGTAAGGTAGGTGATCCTGCAAAACGTCAGGCCATCACAAATCCTAAGAAGACTATCTTCTCTATCAAGCGTTTTATGGGTGAAACATACGACCAGACTCTTAAAGAGATCCAGCGTGTGCCATATCAGGTTGACAGAGGTGAGAACAACACTCCACGTGTTAATATTGACGGACGTCTCTACACTCCACAGGAGATTTCAGCCGTAATACTTCAGAAGATGAAGAAAACCGCTGAGGATTACCTTGGGCAGGAGGTTAAAGAGGCTGTAATCACAGTTCCTGCATACTTTAGTGACGCTCAGCGCCAGGCCACAAAAGAGGCTGGTGAGATTGCAGGTCTTACAGTTAAACGTATTGTAAATGAGCCAACTGCAGCCGCTCTTGCATACGGTCTTGACAAGACCCAGAAGGATATGAAGATTGCCGTATTTGACCTTGGTGGCGGTACATTTGATATCTCGATCCTTGAGCTTGGTGATGGTGTGTTTGAGGTTAAGTCTACCAACGGCGATACCCACCTTGGTGGTGATGACTTTGACCAGGTAATCATTGACTGGCTGGCTCAGGAGTTCCTCAATGATGAGGGCGTTGACCTTAGGAAAGACCCAATGGCACTCCAGCGTCTGAAAGAGGCTGCTGAGAAGGCTAAGATAGAACTTTCAAGCTCAACATCAACTGAGATTAACCTGCCATACATCATGCCAGTTAACGGTGTGCCAAAGCACCTTGTAAAGACTCTTACACGTGCTAAGTTTGAGCAGCTTGCTGACAGACTTATCCAGGCCACTGTAGAACCATGCCGTAAGGCTATGAGCGACGCTGGTTTCAGCAACTCAGACATTGATGAGGTTATTCTTGTAGGTGGTTCATCTCGTATCCCTGCAATCCAGGCTAAGGTTAAAGAGATATTTGGCAAGGAGCCTTCAAAGGGTGTAAACCCAGATGAGGTGGTAGCAGTAGGTGCAGCTATTCAGGGCGGTGTTCTCACCGGCGATGTTAAGGACGTGCTTCTGCTTGATGTAACCCCACTTTCACTTGGTATTGAGACAATGGGTGGCGTAATGACAAAGCTTATTGACGCTAACACCACTATCCCAACCAGAAAGTCTGAGGTGTTCTCTACCGCCAGCGATAACCAGCCTTCTGTACAGATCAACGTACTGCAGGGTGAGCGTCCAATGGCTCGTGACAACAAGCAGATTGGTATGTTCAACCTTGACGGAATACCAGCAGCACCACGTGGTGTGCCACAAATTGAGGTTACATTTGATATTGACGCCAACGGTATTCTTAACGTATCTGCACGTGACAAGGCTACAGGCAAGGAGCAGAAGATTCGTATAGAGGCTTCTTCTGGCCTAAGCGAGGATGAAATCAAGCGTATGAAGGCTGAGGCCGAGGCTAACGCAGAGGCTGATAAGAGAGAAAAGGAGCGTGCTGACAAGCTGAACAAGGCTGACGCTATGATATTCCAAACTGAGAAACAGCTGAAGGACCTTGGTGACAAGCTGCCAGCTGACAAGAAGAGCTCAATTGAGTCTGCTCTTGCCACACTGAAAGAGGCTCACAAGAACCAGAACCTGGATGCTATTGATTCAGCTATCAAGGGTCTTGAGGATGTACTCCACGCAGCAAGCCAGGATATGTACAATGCAGCTAACGCTCAGGGCGGCGCACAAGGCGGCAACCCATTTAACGGCCAGAACGGCAGCCAGAGCGGCAGCTCATCATCTTCAAGCAGCAACAATGGCGACAACGTCCAAGACGCCGACTTTGAAGAGGTGAAGTAATTAATAATTATATAATAAGAAAATAGCGTGTGGTGCAAATACCACACGCTATTTTTTCTTTGTTCATATCGGGATGTCATAAACCATTTGTCCGAAGGTATCCTAATTTTTATATCTTTTTCATCACTTTATACGGTAATGAAACAGAAAATCACTAACTTTACGTTTGCATTATGAGGACACACAACTGTGTCCGTATCATGTGCGTTATCAGATGCACAAGAATCCCGATGCTTTTTTATCTTAATTATCAGGATTCATGGCATATTCCACATTTTACAACGTAAACGATGCTACTGAACGCATCTCACATCTTGCAGCACAACAAAAGGAATTTCTTTTTGTTGCAAATTTTGAATGTACCGAGTTTATTATTGCTGAAGAACCGCGACATCAAACCGATATTCTTTTTGATATTCCGTCGGCTTCAAATGTAAACAAAGACCTGTTTCAGGGGAATAACGAGACATTCACATTCCAGGCAGAGCCATTCGACAGATACAAACAACGTTTTGATATCGTGGAGAAAGGACTACATCAGGGCAATTCGTTTTTGACAAATCTCACACTGAAAACACCTGTTCAAACCACATTGGGTTTGGAAGATCTTTTCTATATGACCGATGCCCGCTATTCGCTCTGCATCCCTGATCGTTTCGTTTGTTTCTCGCCCGAATGTTTTGTGACCATCAGCCACGACGGTAAGATATCCACTCATCCGATGAAAGGAACTATCAATGCCGATATCCCTCACGCAAAAGACCTTATCCTTGCCAACAAGAAAGAAAGTGCAGAACATGCCACTGTGGTAGATCTGATGAGGAACGACTTGAGTATGTTTGCCGAGAATGTCCATGTAGAACGCTACCGATACGCCACCGAGATTCACAGCGACCGGGCACATATACTTCAGATAAGTAGTGAGATAACAGGCATCTTACCAAAGGATTGGCAACGCAACCTCGGAAAAATCATCCTGTCCATGCTCCCAGCAGGAAGTATATCGGGCGCACCCAAACCACGCACTATACAACTGATAAGAGAGGCGGAAGAAGAGCCACGCGGATTTTATACTGGGGTGTTTGGTTATTTTGATGGAGCCTCATTTGATAGCAGTGTGATTATCAGATATATAGAACAGGACTCTGCCGGACAGAAATTCTATCGTAGCGGTGGTGGAATCACAGCGATGAGTGATGCATATAGCGAATACCATGAAGTGATTGAAAAGATATATCTTCCACTCCGAAAACCAGCCTTTTCAGAAGTGATCTGCATCAATAACGGGCAACCCATGTATTTGTCATATCATCTTAAACGAATGGAAAAGACCATTAAGGATATTTACGACAAGCCGATGCCAGAACTACAACTTGAGATTCCGGAGAAAGCAAAAAAAGGGCGATTCAAATGCCGCATTGAATATACCGATGTCATTCGCGCCATTGAATTCACTCCCTACACACCCAAATATCGAAAGAGTGTTGCCTTTGTTTACGACGCCACCATCCGCTACACTTATAAAAGTGTTGACCGTCGCCAGTTGGCACATCTTGTTAAGCAAGCCCACACTGACGATGTCATCATTGTTCGTAACGGGATGATAACCGATGCCAGTTATTGTAATCTCGTATTCGAAGATTATGAAGGCAATATGTTCACCCCCACCGATGCACTACTACATGGCACTTGCCGTCAACGTCTTATCGACAATGGAGTGATAACAGAACGACATATCCCTGTTGATGAGATACGACACTACAAAACCATATATTTCATCAATGCCATGATGGATATTCATGAGGCGCAAGCGATTGAAGTAACAAAAAGCTTTATAGCACAATTGAAAAGGTTTCTTTAGTCCTCCCAGCGGATCGGATAGTCAAAGTAGATTATTCATATTTAGATTTAATACATATATACCGCCACCGATGCCAAGATTCCAAACACTAAGATGTTACGGGCTGTCTGGCCAAGCACTTTGTTCAGTTCTGCGCCGTTAAGCCTCAGCAGATTTCTGTATGTGAGCAAGTGAAGCAGCAGATATGGCAGCATAAGCAACGCCCACAGTTTAGCAACCGCAGCCACAGCCGCTACTGCCAGTATGCCTAACCATAGGTATGCCAGTTCCCCAGCTCTTGCGCCAAATATAACCACAAACGTACGCTTCCCGCTGATGATGTCCTGGTTCACATCGCGGTAGTTATTAACCATAAGAAGGCAGTCTGTGGCAAGCCCTATTCCCACGCCTAATATCAAAGCATCACAGAGCAGTTGCAAGTTCTCAACGCCCACTATGCACCAGTACGTGAAAACCACCGGCACAATGCCAAAGAAGAGCAGCACAAGCACATCGCCGAGGCCGTAATATGAGAGAGCAAGAGTGTATAAAGCGCAGCAAGCCACACATATAGCTCCCACAGCAACCATCCACCAACCTCCGTAATATATGAGCGGCGCACCTACAGCGCAAGCCAGCATCGTGGTAAGTATGATACCCTTTAGCATGCACGGCATAGTAATCCACCCCTGGGCACACGCACGTTCAGGGCCAAGCCTGTCCGCACGGTCAGTACCCTTCTTAAAATCATAGTAGTCATTTATGAAATTGGCGTCAATCTGCATTATCAGCGCAAAGAGCACGCAAAGCACAAACGGCGTCACGTTGAAATCTGCGCCCGTCTGCCTCAGCGCCAGCGCGCCTCCAATAAGCACCGGCATCACTGCACCCGACAGCGTCTTAGGCCTTGCCGCCAGCACCCACGCCTTTATGCTATTTTGCTGTATATCAGTCATTTTAATTAAACAACGATAAAAAATTCCTATTCAGCAGCACCTTATAGTTCTGGCTGTCACGCTCCTTGTTACGAATTATCTTCCTACTCCGATGAAAGTTTCTCCACCACACCGGCATCAGCAGGAAGCCAGTTCACAGAATTAAGTTCAGCAGGAAGCAGCCATTTTGCAGACTCATGCTCCTTAAGAGTGAGCGAGCCACTGACAACATGGCAGGCGTAACACTTCATAGAGAGATGAAAATCAGGATAATCCCACTCCACCGCATCAAAAAGGCCTTCAATTTCTATCTCAGTATCAAGCTCCTCCATAATTTCACGATGCAGAGCATCCTCAGGGCTCTCGCCCACCTCAATCTTCCCGCCAGGGAACTCCCAGTAATCCTTAAACTTGCCATATCCACGCTGAGTAGCAAACACCCTACCCTCTCCATCTCTAATGATGGCGGCGACTACGTTAATGTGTTTCATAATATTTATAGGATAATAGTTGAATAATAATTCTCTAAAGCCTCTGATACAAGCCCTTTCTCCAATACTATAAGAGCCTTAGTGACTGCGCTTTTATCAGAACCAAAACATTCATCTATCCATTGCAAATCACTTTCTACGACATACTCATCATCAATGTAGCGGCGCAGAATATCACTTCGCAACACATCATCCCTACTGTAATAGTTTGGGAGGTATGCACAAATGAAGTTCCAAAGGTTCGAGTATTCTTCTTGTTGCATTGATATAATTAGATAATCTCTTTCATTCTTGCATAATGCATTACACTTGCAGGAATTGGCTCAACCATTTTCCAATGTATCTGCATCTGATAACGGTTCCCTAAATTATTATATGACCAATTTTTTAAAGTAACTCGACCTAAATAGACATATCCCATTGTTCTACCCTTATCCTCCACAAAATTCTTTTGCTCTCTTACAAACAGTAACATTGTGTTCTCTTTGTTAATATACGCTCGTCCCTCATTCGAATCTGGCTTAACTCTGTTTTGTGTATCCCACTGAAAAATATCAGGAGAAAGAGCCTTGTCATCATAATCTGTAGTAGAACCCTCTTCCCTATTTTTTATAATATCTACAAACATAGCCTCTACTTTAGTTTCTTTATTGCGTTCAACGCCTTCACGAGCAGGTGATTTCTTTTCAAGCGTAGAAGTTCCTATTGCAACCTGTATCTGTGACTTGGTATATATGCCATGTAGCTTTAATGGGAATCCAAATATCTGAGAATTGTCACTTTTTTCATACGCCGTATTATTCTTAAGTAATAATGGGATAACCTCCTTCAACTCTTCTATAAAGCAATTATCAGATGATAAACTATCAACCATTGCTTGTAAAGAAGGGAATCGTCCAGCAGTCTCAAACATATCATAGTAGAACATCAACAATTCTTTCTTCTCAATATTATCCAACTCATCTACACTTATCTTAAAAGACCTATTTACCAACTTCTCTATAAAACTCAGATAGGAATATGAATCAATTGCCGACCATTTTCTAAATACAGCACGTTTTAATTCTTCATTGTAACTGGATTTATTTTTATTCAGTCCTGTTTCATAAAGTAATTGGTTCCATGTAGTGTTTCTGTATAATTTATCAAGAGGCATCTGGTATATATTAACAAAGTTGGTAAGAGTTAGTGGTCCAGTACAATTCTTATCAAAATCTTTTATTAACCCACTAATTTTACTAACTGAAAAACGTTGAATTGCGCCTCTTATGTTCTTTAAAATATACTCTTTTGCTTTGGGTTCCAGGAAAATTTGACATCCAAATGGCAAATGCGGGCAATCACGTTCAATCTCCTCAGGAACACTCATTGATGTACGACCAAGCATGACGCGCATGCGGTCCGTATAATTAAATTCTACTCGGCTATTGCCCACATAATCAAGAATATCAACATGTGTTTTCCCTGTGGCTTTACGTAATCCTCTTCCAAATTGCTGAATAAACACTGTTAAGCTCTCCGTTGGACGAAGAAAAAGTATTGTATCAACCTCTGGAATATCAACCCCCTCATTAAACATATCTACTACAAACAAGTAATTAATATCTTTGTTTTTCAATCGTCGAAGCAGAGCATCTCTCATCTGTGAATATTCACTTGTAAGCACATCCGCCTTCAAATTGCACAACGTAAATTTTGCGGCCATATATTTAGCGTGAGCCTGATCAACGCAGAAACACAACGCTCTAACATTTCTAATATCAGTTATATACTTCTGCAATGATTTCAAAATCATCATTGTTCTGGAATCATTATAAGTATATATTCTTGACAACTCAGACGAGACATAATGTCCTTTATCCCATGCTACTTCAGTATAGTCAACGGAATCAGTTATACCATAGTAATGAAATGGGGCAAGCAGACCCTTATTCAAAGCATCATCAAGACGTATCTCAGCCGAAATCGTTCCATCAAAGTCTTTAGTAATATCATCTCCATCCATTCTTTCAGGTGTTGCAGTTAATCCCAAAAGAATTTTTGGCTTGAAATAGTTTATAATCCTACGATAAGATGATGCAGTAGCGTGATGTACCTCATCTATGACAATATAATCATAATAGTCAGATGGCAACTGCAAATTACTCAGGCGATTATTTAATGTATCTTTGGAAGCAAAAACATATTCATAATTTTCAGGTTCTTTGCCCGCAATCCACTTCTCACCAAAATTATAATCACAAAGTACATGTCTGAACGTTGCTAAACTTTGACGCAAAATTTCTTCTCTATGAGCAACAAACAATAAATGCGCCCTATCATGATTTTCAGAAAATACCTTATAATCATTAGCTGCCATTACAGTTTTTCCTGTTCCTGTAGCTGCAACCACAATATTTCTCCAATGATTACGGACCTCTCTCTCAAACTTTAATTTATCCATGATTTCCTGTTGATAATCATACGGGCTCATTATACCTCTCAGCTCAGCATAATCAATCTCATTATCAACACTTTCACTTAAGGCCATTTTAAGCTTATCATCATCAACTCCACCAACAAATGTCTCATAATTTTCAGAGTACCATGCAGCATCAAAAGCGGAATGAATAGTTTTCATCATCCTTGGTTGCTCCATCTGTGTTACCTTAACGTTCCATTCAACACCAGAATCAAGAGCCTGAGCGGATAGATTTGATGAACCTATGTAAGCAGTATTAAAACCAGTATTACGAATAAATATATATGCTTTGGCATGTAATCTTTCGTTTGCCTCATCATAGGTTATTTTTATATCTGTATTCTTTAGAGTAGATAATTGTTTCACCGCTTCAAAATCAGTTGCTTTCATGTAAGTAGTGGTTATAACTTTCAGTATGCCACCTCTGTTCGTAAAAGCCTTAAGCTGCGGTAGTATTAACGCAAGACCACGTTTCTTTATAAATGACACCATCAAATGGATTTCGTCAGCAGAGGCAATTTCCTTTTGTAATTCAGTGTACATTTTCATTCCTTTGCCAGTAAATAATGCCCCATTAACCAAGCCTTTAATTGGCATTATTTCTTTAAGTCTTGTAGCTAAATCAGGATAATCAGATTGTGTCTTGTCAATAACAGCAGTTAAAATTCTTGCTTGTGCAGACAACAAATTTCCTGATTCCAAATGAAAATCACTAACAAGTTTACTAATGATTGAGTTAGTGATGTTGATACCCTTTGCTATTGCATCTGATGAGTGTTCCATATCATCACCATCAGAAGAATCTAATTCAATAACATCATTCATCACTTGTTCAAACAGACTTGTCAAATACATTGATAAGAGTTTCACAACCTCACTCCTTTCAATAACCCTCTCTCCAATGTAAAAACGGGTTTTATCAATTGATGACAACTTTTGTTCAAACAACTGATTTATAATCTGTTCGTATATACCAATTTTCATTTCAATAGAATCTACTACATTATTTTATCTCCACCAATTTCTCAACTACCCCGGCATCCGCAGGAAGCCAGTTTACAGTATTAAGCTCCGCAGGAAGCAGCCATTTTGCGGACTCATGCTCCTTAAGAGTGAGCGAGCCACTGACAACATGGCAGGCATAACACTTCATAGATAGGTGAAAAGCCGAGAATTACTACGTTTTATTAGACAACCAACTTCTGAATTTTCAAACCAAGGCCATTTGCTATCATTACCAGCGACTTGTATGAAGGATTTCTCTCGCCACGTTCCAGCATACTGATGTAATTACGATTACAGCCACATTTATCCGCAAGCTCTGCCTGAGTAAGGCCTTTTTTTAGGCGAATATCTCGGATTCTATTGCCTAAATCGATGAGAATCTGGTCTTCCATAAAATTATTCCTGCAATAAGAATCGCTAAAACACGAAAGAGGGGGCAACTTTCGGCGCCCCTTTTAGCGAAGGTCACAATCACAATCGTGTACAAAATTAATTATTCTCCTTCAAAATAAAGAAGGAATGATACTCTTTTTATAAACATTGTACCTACAACTCCAGCATAAACAAACCAAATTTTATTGGGTCATCTTAAGGGTCATTTTACCGCCCGGTACTTAGGCGGTACTTGGGCGGTACATACCCAAATGCATCGAACAAACAGGCTTAAGATTTTGCAAAATTCAAATTGAGGCATGACAAATTTTGTCATACCCCAATATTTTTTGCTTCAAATTTCCTCTTAAGTTATCTTTAATCCTCCCAGCGCACGGGATAGTCAAAGTATGTGTCTGGGTAGGGTTCGTTGCTGAGGGTGAAGTGCCACCACTCTGAGTACAGGGGCTTGAAACCGTGGCGCATCATGGCTTCACGCAGTATCATTCTGTTTGCGTACTGCTCTGGCGTGATGGTGGCGTTGTAATCAGGATGGCTCTCTTCTCCAAACCAGTCAAATGTGCCGCCCATGTCCAGTTCCTTCTCTGTGTTCATGTCAAACAGAGTGAGGTCAACAGTGGAGCCGCGGGAGTGTCCTGATTTGGAGTGTATATAATCCTTCTCAAAAAGCACAGGCTTTTCAAACATCGGGTAGAAATACGGCTTCATAATAGAGTCTGAAGGGTCTTGAGACCAGCGTACAAAGTGGTCTACGGCTCGCTGCGGGCGGTACGCATCGTAGATTTTAAGGCGATAGCCCTGAGCCTTCACATCGTCGCTAACAGCTTTCAGGGAGTCCGCCGCCTCATGTGTCAGCATGGCAATAGGCTGCTCGTAGCCGTCTATCCTCTGCCCTACAAAGTTATACGTACTATAGTAGCGAACCTCCAGAATGGCGTCTGGCACCACATCTGTGATGCGCACCAGTTCCTTAGGATTCTCTCTCTTCTCTTGGCAACTGACCATCAGGCACGCTACGGCGGCCGCAATGACAATAAAAATTCTGTTCATAATATTCATTTAAATTATACTCTGCAAAGATAATCATTAATGCAACCATACGGTGATTGAAATGACTTGTTTAAGATAATTTTTTTTAGTATTTTTGTATTGTGTTAAAACAGATAATCCATGAATAAAAAACGTGTCATAGGCATAGGAGAAACAGTTTTTGACATTCTGTTCAAGAACAACATGCCAATAACTGCCACCCCTGGCGGTTCAACGTTCAACAGCATTATTTCTCTTGGCAGGGCGGGAATAGCCTGTGCCATGATAACAGAGACGGGCGATGATTACATCGGCGATATAACTTGCAACTACATGCAAAAGAACGGGGTCTCTGACAAATACGTTTATCGCCATGAAGGAACAAGATCACACGTGTCACTCGCTTTCTTGGATGAGAACAACGATGCGGATTATATCTTTTACAAGGACCACGCCGCCATAACGTTAGACACCGCCCTGCCAAGTTTTACACCAGACGACACTGTACTTTTTGGCTCTTTTTTTGCAATAAACCCTGCCATTAGGCCTAAAGTTAGCGCGATGCTAAAAGAGGCTCACAATGCCGGAGCCTTTATATACTATGACATAAACTTCCGGAAATCGCACATAAAAGATTTGCCCTTTGTGATGCAGAATATAGAGGAGAACATGAGTCTCGCCTCAATTGTACGCGGTTCTACAGAAGATTTTAATTATTTGTACGGACTAAATGATGCGACTAAGATTTACAATAAAATCAGTCCGCTGTGCAAAAATGTTATTGTAACCGCAGGCGCTGAAGCCATACATGTATTTACTCCAGAGAGCCACAATATCTACAATATTCCACCCTTAAAGACAGTTAGCACCGTGGGCGCAGGTGACAATTTTAACGCGGGATACTTATACGCCTGCGTCAAAGGCATGGAGAAAGAAGAAGAACGTATTGCAATGGCTATTCGGTTTAGCCGTGACGTATGCGTACAAGAGGGCAACAATATAAGTCAGGAGCTGGCAGAGCAGCTTAAAGAATGAAACTACATAACCACCAAAAAACATCAAACTACAAAGAAAGAAGATACTAGTCTGTGATGACGAATAATCGATTTATTATTATAAAGGGCGAGCCAAAGGCTCTCAAAATAGAAAAAATTTATATTGATAATAGAGGTTATGCCGTTAAATTTGTTGACGGCAGAATATTTTATCGTTATAACCCTGCTGATGTAGTAGTTCTACAGAACGCAACATGGCATGACCCCAAACATTGCATAGTTTACATCAAAGGGCGTAAACAATATAACATAACAGACCTTCTTTCATTTAGACACGGGAATCTAACACATTGGAGAATTAAATTCTCAAATGGTTCTACAAAAGACTATTTACACGGTTCCATTATTGTAAAAGAATCATGTCTTGAAGACAAGGCTGCAAACAACATATTTGAGTATCTTAAGCGAATATCGCAGACAAATGAATTAGGCAAAAGTGATGACAGTGACGGAATCCTTTCATCAATTTACAACAACATTGATTTCATTGATAATGAGACAGCTGCTGCGCCGTACCTGTCGCCACAAAAACACAAACCACGTACTTACATAGTTCCTAATCTTATTTTCCCATTTGGATGTAATGCAAACCAAAAGAAAGCAGTTAAAGCAGCTTTTGAGAACCAAATAAGTATTATACAAGGCCCTCCTGGAACAGGAAAAACCCAAACTATTCTCAATATTGTTGCAAACATTGTCTTACAGGGTAAGAATGTAATAATTGTCTCCAACAACAATTCTGCAACTGCAAATGTTTTGGAGAAAATGAAAAAATACGGCCTTGATTTTCTCATCGCTCCATTAGGGAAAAAAGAAAACAAAGAGAATTTTATAGCTAACCAGCCTCCTATTCCAGATGAATTAAAATCTTGGGGAATCACTTATGCAGAAAAAGACAAAAAGGGAAAAGATATAAAATCTATACTTATTAAGCTGGATAAGGCATTTGCATTACAAGAAGCACTCTCTTCATACAAGCAGGAACTAACAACTGTAAACCTTGAGCATCAACATTTCCTAGTAGATTATCAAATAAGTCCGGATTTATACACTCTCACACGTAAAGTCAGAGCAAAGAAATTAATGAGATTGTGGATGTACTATCATACATCAGCAGAAAACAATGAACACCAAAACGCAGGGTTCCTTAAGAAAATCACAAATAATATCAAATGGCGATGGATGAATTTCTCAATGAAATATCTTTATGGAATTGAGCCTCCGGCTGACATACATGACCTACAACCTACAATCATTCAATTACAAGCTCTCTATTACAAAACACGTCTTCAGGAACTCACATCATCAATAGAAAGAACAGAAAAAAAACTAAACTCATATAACACAAGTGAACTATCAAATAAATTAGTATCAAGCTCACTAACACTACTGAAGGGGGCTTTACATCGCAAATACAACAACAAAAAAAGGTCGCTAATTAGCAGCGTAAAAGAAATTGTCTCAGACTCGTATAAATTTTGCAAAGAATACCCTGTTATACTAAGCACGACATTCTCAGCTAGAATAACAATCCCCAACCAAATATATGACTATGTCATTATGGATGAGGCATCTCAAGTCTCAATAGACACAGGAATATTAGCCCTAACATGTGCTAAGAATGCAGTTATTGTTGGAGACACATTGCAGCTTCCAAACGTAACTACACATGATGACATCTTAAAATATGATGCCATATTCAAGGAATTCAACGTATCTAAGGATTATAACTGCGTGACAAATAGTTTTTTACAATCTATTTGCAACATAATTTCATCTGCGCCGCAAACCCTATTACGGGAGCATTACCGCTGTCATCCTACTATTATAAACTTCTGCAACCAACGTTTTTATGGAGGGCAATTACTTATCATGACAGAAAACAGTGATAAAAAGGATGTGATGTTAGCTATAAAAACGGCACCAGGAAAACACATTAGGAATCATTATAATCAAAGAGAAATTGATGTAGTAAAGGAGGAGGTCCTTCCTACCATAAATAGTATCGCTGATGCTGGTATTATTACCCCATATAATAGTCAGGTCAACGAATTTCTGAGACAAATTCCTAATATAGAAACCGCCACGATACACAAATACCAGGGAAGGGAGAAAGACACAATAATCATGAGTGTTGTGGATGACCAGATTACAGAATTCTCTGATGACTCAAATCTTATTAATGTTGCTGTTTCAAGGGCAAAGAATCACTTTATTATTGTAGTATCTGGCAATGAGCAAGAAAGGAAAGGATGTATAGAGGATCTTATAAATTACATTGAATACAATAACATGACTGTGAAGGAGAGCAAAATAAATTCTATTTTTGACTATCTATACAGCCAATACACCAATGAACGAATAGCATTCCTAAAAGCTCATAAAAAAATATCAGAGTATGACTCCGAGAATCTTACATACTCACTACTTCTTAACATTCTAAAAAAGCACATAGAGCTCAGGCACCTTAGCGTATTATGCCACACTCCAATAAGAGTCATACTTAAAGATTGGTCTTTACTATCTGAATCTGAACGCAAGTATGTATCACATTATGGCACACATATTGATTTTCTCATAATAAACCGAGTTACAAAGAAACCGGTTCTTGTCATAGAGACCGATGGATATTCATACCATAACAATGAAACAGAACAACATCAGCGAGACATTATGAAAGACCATATCCTTGAAGTATATAACATTCCTATACTCCGACTAAAAACCAACGAAAGCGGCGAAGAAAATAAAATATTAAACTATCTGAGAAGTTCTCCTACAAATTGAATTCGTATTTACTACGACATCTAACTTTCTCCACCCTACTTTTCTCCCTACCTTTCACCCTACTTTCTACACCTCAATCATTCTGGATGGAGAGTATCCGTTTCTGTGGTATTCACCATGTGAAACGTAACCAAGCTGGTTAGAGATGATTTTTGTTTTGCCTATCTGTGCGTCTATGTTACGGTGTGAGTGTCCGTATATCCAATAGTCAATGCCTGATTCTGAAATGTAATCTCCAAGCTCAACAGCAAAAGCTCCATTTATCAGGCTGCCGTTAAATTCTTTAGCCACACACAACTCTGTAGGAACATGATGTGTGAGCACTATCTTAACATCGGAGGTGCTATTTTTAACTGATTGCTTTATAAAACTAAGGCAGCGTTCATGCTCTCTGTTAAAATCATCAGCTGTGAGCGTATGACCGTTGTACATGATACGATAAAAATCGCTGACTCCGCGCTCTGTTACAAACGCGTTTGTAGGTTTTATCACAGACCATAATGTAGAGACAACTATGTCAACGCCATCCAATTTCACAACTGAATTATAGTATGCGTGAATGTTTTTGCGGATTTCTTTGCAATAACCATCTGGCATTGAAGCAAGGTCATAATAGCCATAGAACTCATGATTTCCAAAACATACTATAACTTGTTTATAATGCTCACTCGCCCAGTCCCAGAACCTGTGTTTTGAGTATGTGTTCAGGCTTGAATCAGGCGTGTCAAGGTAGGCGGAGTCTCCTGCAATAAGCAATACGTCTCCACTTGTCTCAAGCGGGTGATGCTGCAAAAAAGAGCTGTTTTGCAGCATTTCCAGATGAAGGTCACTTACAAATTGGATTCGCATAATTATTCTCCTAACAGCTTCTTTATCACCGGCACTACGGCTTTGCGGAGGACCTTCTCATTGAGGCGGTGCTCACCCTCAAACCACTGGGCGTTTGGATAGTACTCACGAAACTTGTCGTATGTGTGGACCGTGGGGTCATTGGTACCGAAAAGGCCGTAGGTGTATTCCTTGTCAAATGGTGTAATACCCTTGAACTGAGTACGTTCCATCTGGTTGAAGTGCTGGATTATATCCTTGGTTATGCGGAAAGTCTTGGCACTGTCTTTGCGCCCGTTCATAAACTTATGCTCACCCGTTTTCATCACCCCGTATCTTGACATGTAAAAGGCAGGGTTCACAAGAATCTTCTTGTAGCCGAACATCTGCTGAGCATACATTCCTCCCATGGATGTGCCAATTATAAGGTCAGGTTTCTCCGATGCGCAAAATTCCTTGAGATAAGGGAGCGCCTCCACTGGGTCAACAGGAATATCTGGCGCCACAATTTCATACTCCGGGAATGTGTGGCGCAGTAAATCCACAGTTCCACTCGCCCCCGATGAACCAAATCCGTGGAAATATACAATTTTCATACTATTTTATATTTTGTTTTCAGAGCGTGAAGATACAATAAAAATACATTAGTAAATAATCTATCTAGCATGAGAAATGTTTTTTCGTAAAAAATTTTGCTGACCTATGTAACATTGTGTTCTGTTTCTATACTAACAAGTAGGAGGTGTCACTAAAATGTTACATCAAAAGACAAAGAAAATTGAGAACATTATAAAGTTTAATGAATTATGACAATAGAAGATATTCTGGCTTGTAAGGAGAGCCAGACATTTGACTGCAAGAGCATTCAGATTGATCCTAAAGCATTAGCAATACCCGTTGTGGCTATGGCTAATGCAGATGGTGGAGTGCTTGCCATTGGTGTTTCTGACAAGACGAGAAGAGTTGAAGGCGTTGATGGGAATGAGAAGCTACTGAATGAACTACTTCGTGTGCCATTTGATTTTTGCAATCCGTCAGTAAAAGTTACGTATGAATATTTGCAATGCACAGATTATAATGGTCAAGAGAACCATATCCTACTTATGCGCATTCCTGCAAGTATCCAGCTTCACACCAATCAAGCTGACGAATGTTTCATGCGTGTAGGAGACAAAAGCAAGAAGTTGAATTTTGAAGAACGTATGCAGCTCCTTTATGACAAGGGCGAACGCTACTATGAGGATAAGGATGTTTATGGAGCTACTGTCAACGATATTGACATGAATCTTGTCAATGATTACATCAGTGTTATTGGCTATGGGAAGTCTGCCATAGATTATCTACGTGAAAACAATGACTTTGTAACAGAGATTGATGGGCGTCAGAAGATAAGTACAGCCTGCATCCTTCTATTTGGCAAGAATCCGCAGCGTTACTTTCCACGTGCAAGGACTCGTTTTATCCGTTACGAAGGGAAAGTAGAAAAAGTTGGCAGGGATATGAATGTAATCAAGGATGTAACATTTGAGGGTGCTATCCTACAACAGGTTAGAAGCACTATTGACTATCTGGAAACACAAGTAAGTGAACACTCATTCCTTGGTGAACATGGGCAATTTGTAACTCGTCGCAACTACTCAAAGTATGCCATACAAGAGATGGTAGTCAATAGTTGCTGCCATAGAGCCTACAATATCAAGGGCACTGAGATACAGATAAAGATGTTCGATGACCGCATTGTCTTTGAGACTCCAGGAGATTTACCTGGACAGGTGCGGCCTGATAATATTCGTCATACCCACTTCTCCCGTAATCCCAAAATAGCCCAATACCTCAAGGCATACAAGTATGTTAAAGAGTTTGGCGAGGGCATTGACCGTATTTGTAGTGAGCTGGAAACAAAAGGCTGTACCATTCCATCGTTTCATGTTAATGCTTTCATTCTAAAGGCAACTTTGACGGCAGAATGGACAACTGAGATGGAGTTCGACCGTCCAAGTACCGTCCAAGTACCGTCTAAGTACCGTCCAAGTACCGTCCAAGTAGAACGATTAGTCCAATTAATGAATGACGAGTATTTGAGTGTCCATAAAATGATGGAACTATGTGATATTAAACATAGAATGACATTCCGTGACAATTATATAAATCCTGCACTTAATGATGGCTCTATTGAACGAAAATATCCTAACCATCCTAATCACCCCAAACAGATGTATCGTCTTACGGAGAATGCAAAGGAATGGAAAAAGAACATAACCGAGCAATAAAATGCTACTCTAAGCACCCATCCAGAAGAGTCTTGATTTCTTCTTTGTTGAGGTGCTGGCCTATGAACACCAGTTTCTCCATGCGGTCTCCATAGACTTCATCCCAGTCATGGCGGAGGGTGGCGTCAGATGCGAGCATCTGCTGCAGCTGCTCCTCTGGCATGGTGGCATACCACTGGCCTGCGTTTTTAAGTGACACTTGACGTCCTGCCTGCTCAAACAGGTAGCAGGTGTCTGTGTTGTTGCTGAAATAGCAGAGACCTTTTGCTCTTATTACTGATTTTGGCCAGCATTTTGCCACAAAGTGGTCAAACTTATTCAGGTTGAACGGTTTGCGTGCATAATAGACGTAGGTCCCTATGCCGTATTCCTCAGCTTCACCTTCATCATGATGGTGGTGGTGATGCTCATGGTCATGGTGATGATGGTGCTCACCGTGCTCACGCTCGTGTTCATGCTCATGTTCCTCATGATGGTGCTCGTGTTCGTCATCATCATCATCGTGGTGTGGAGCCTCCACCTCCTTAACCCATGTGGCTGAGCCTGCCACTTGGTCAAAGTCAAAGAGCCCGGTCTCAAGAATTTCATCAAAGGGCACATCGCCGTAGTTGCAATCAATAATCTTAGCCTCAGGCTGAAGCGCACGTATCACGCTGTGAACACGTCCAAGCTCCTCTTTGCTCACCTCTGCCGCCTTGTTTACAAGCACAATGTTGCAGAACTCAATCTGCTGTATAAGCAGGTTCTCAATATCGTCTTCATCAAGGTTAGGGTGGAGCAGGGAGTTGCCGCCCTCAAACTCATCCTTCATACGCAGGGCGTCAACCATGGTTACTATGCAGTCAATGTAAGGTATGCCGCATTTTATGTAATCTTCATTCATCTCTGGAATGGTGCAGATGGTTTGCGCTATGGGGGCTGGCTCACAAATGCCGCTTGCCTCTATAACTATGTAGTCAAAACGTCTGAGTTCCAGAATGCCTGTGATTTGCTGTACTAAATCCATTTTAAGGGTGCAGCAGATGCAGCCGTTCTGCAATGCCACCAAACTGTCATCTTTCTGGTCAACCACGCCACCTTTCTGTATAAGGTCCGCATCTATATTCACCTCGCCTATGTCATTGACAATCACGGCAAAGCGTATGCCTTTGTTATTTGAGAGTATTCGGTTTAAGAGCGTGGTCTTGCCGCTGCCAAGGTAACCTGTAAGCAGCAGCACTGGAATTCTTGGAATCATCATATTAAGCTTAATTACAATTTGGTGCGAAGTTACGTATTTTTTTAATTTCTGATGTAACATTTTATCAAAGTCACCTACTTATTAGTGGAGAACAATAGCACTATGTTACACGAATCATCAAAATTTTTTACGGAAAGGACTATGCGCAACCTTCAATTAGGACACTTCACACAAACGCGCTATATCTTCCGGTCCATTGATACAATGTTAGCCTGCAAATTAACATTAACATACAGTAAGTATCATGAAATGATGGACTTAAGGCAGCTTGCCATCACTGATAAATCATACTCTTATGAAGAAGCAGAAAATATGGCAGGAATACTCAACTTTATA
>ONBO01000016.1:0-39672 GCA_900316125.1 uncultured Bacteroidales bacterium
TTGTAATTTTGCCACGGAAATGAACCTTATAACCACTAAAAAACGGATTACTACAATATGAATGCTATAGTTGGAAGAAACTTGAAAATTATGCGTGAGTCTAATGGTTATACTCAAGCGGATATTGTCGCCTTTTTGGGTATTAATCGTTCAGCATATTCAAATTATGAAAGTGGAGACCGTGAGGCTCCTTTGGATGTGTTGGAAAAAGTGGCGTCATTGTTTGGATGTGAGCTGAGTCTATTGTATGAAGAAGATGAAACTGCTCTTCAAGACGTGCTTGTGTGTGCTTTTCGTGCAGACAATCTTGATAAAAATGACATGAATGAGATAGCAAGCTTTAAAAGTGTTGTGTTGAATTATCTTAAAATGGAAAGGTTGTTGGAAAAATGAAGAAGTTGAATTTAGAGTCAGTTGAAAATATTGCAGCAAAGATGCGTGGGGAATACCTTCGTATCTCAAGCAATGAGCCTGTTAATACAAAAACAGCTCTTCGTCAGCTGAATGTTATGGCTATTTATGGACCATTGTCAGATAGCGTTTTTGGATTGTCACTGATGACTAAGGATAGGAAAAACAGGTTTATGCTGGTCAATAGTAATATGACGCGTGGAGCCCAGCATTTTACTGTTGCCCATGAACTTTATCATCTTTATTTTGATGAGGAACCACATCCACATTTTTGTAATCAATTATTTTCCGACCCGGCTGAGCGCTCTGCCAATCTGTTCGCTTCTGCATTGTTGATGCCAAGGGATGGGATAATAATGAACATTTCGGCAGAAGAATTAAAGAAAAAAGAAGTTGATATTGATACAATTCTTAGGCTGGAACAACTTTATGGTATTTCACATAAGACCATGGTTGTGCGTCTTAAAGAGTTGCACATAATAAAACCTGAGTATGCAGATTATTTGAATAAATTAGCTGTTTCCAAGGAAGCTGCTTTGCGTGGTTATGATGATAGATTGTATAAGAAGGGCGATGGTGAGAGGTTGATTATTGGTGATTTTGGTTCAAAGGCAAGAAAACTCTTTGAAGAAGAAAAAATCTCAGAGGGACATTATCTTGAATTGCTAAATTTGATTGGGTATGGCAAAAGTGAAGATTGTTCTGGATGCTGATGTTCTGATTCATTTTGCCAAAGCGGAGCGGTTGAACATGTTGCCTGAAATTCTATCTGAATTCGAGCATGTTGTACTTAGTGTTGTATATGATGAGATTAAATCTATACAAGATCAGTTATATAACCAGATTTACTTTTTGAAGAATATCTCTTTAGAGAAATTCGAACCTCAAGACCAAATGAAAAAAGAGTATGCAAACCTCACAAAAATGTTTGGAAGGGGGGAAAGTGCTTGTATGGCTTATTGCAAGTTTACCAACAATGTCATAGGTAGCAGTAATTTAAAGGATATTAAGGAGTATTGTTCACGTGAGGGAATCTCTTACCTTACAACACTTGATTTCTTGTATTATGCTTTTAAGCGAGAGAAGATGTCAAAAGATGAGTGTCTGCAGTTTATTCACGACGTGAAAGATAAGGGTAGTAATTTGCCATTGGTAGATATAACCCAGTATATCCCCCAAAATCCAATATAGTAATGCCCCAACTCCATGAATCAGACATAGAGCAGTTGCTCATAGAACTTCTCAAGACCAAAGGCTACAAGTACCTTTACGGTCCTGACATTGCACCTGATGGTGATAACCCTATGCGTGGCAGCTTTGAAGATGTGGTGTTACGCAAAAAACTTGAGCAGGCTGTAAAACGCATAAATCCGTCACTCTCTAATTCCGTATTAGATGAGGCGGTAAAGGCGGTTTTGCGTATAAGTTCTACAGATATGATTGCCAATAATGAGGAGTTTCACCGCTTGCTAACAGAGGGAGTGCCTGTGTCTGTCAGTAAAGATGGCGTGGAACGTGGTGAGAGAGTCTGGCTTATTGACTTTGATGAAATCTGGAATAATGAGTTTACTGTAATTAATCAGTTCACCATAATAGAGAACGGACATAATCGTCGCCCAGATGTGCTATTGTTTGTGAATGGCTTGCCTGTCGTCATTTTTGAGTTGAAAAATGCGGTAGATGAGAACGCTACCATTGAAAGCGCATTTCGGCAAATTGAAACATACAAAACACAAATCCCGTCACTGTTTACATACAATGAGTTGATTGTTATCTCAGACGGGCTTGAGGCTCGTGCAGGTTCTATTTCTGCCGGATTAAGCCGTTTTCTTGCTTGGAAATCTGCTGATGGCAAAAACCTTGCCTCATCACACATTAGCCAGTTAGAGACATTGGTGTGCGGAATGTTGCGCTCTGATGTTCTTCTTGATTTGATACGTTCTTTTACTGTTTTTGAAAAACAGAAATTTGTTGATATTAAAACAGGCATTACATCTGTAAAAAATGTAAAGAAGATTGCTGCATATCATCAGTATTATGCAGTTAATAAGGCTGTAGAATCTGCTTTAAGAGCGTCTGGTATAGTAAGGCAAGAAAATGTTGTGTCTGAGGATCCGGAAGAGTATGGACTTAAATCTGTGAAGGAACAGAGTGTTGGAGACCACAGGGGTGGCGTTGTCTGGCATACTCAAGGTAGTGGAAAATCTCTGTCAATGGTGTTTTTTGCCGGGAAAATAATTCAACTGCTCAATAATCCAACTGTTGTTGTCATTACAGACCGTAATGATTTGGATGACCAGCTTTTTGACACTTTTGTGGCATCGAGGCAGTTGCTGAGGCAAACTCCTGTACAGGCGGAGAACCGTGAACATCTAAAATCGCTACTAAGGGTACAGTCTGGCGGTGTCATTTTTACAACCATTCAAAAGTTCCAACCAGAAACAGGTAACGTATATGAAACGCTTACAGAGCGTGCTAATGTGATTGTTATTGCTGATGAGGCTCACCGCACACAATATGGGTTTAGGGCAAAGACAGTAGATGTCAGGAACGAGGCAGATGAGGTTATTGGCTCTGACGTAAAATATGGTTTTGCAAAGTATCTTCGTGACGCTTTGCCTAATGCCACATACATAGGTTTCACAGGAACGCCTATTGAATCTACCGATGTAAACACACCTGCGGTTTTTGGAAACTATATTGATGTTTATGATATAGCGCAAGCTGTAGAGGATGGTGCTACTGTGCGTATCTACTATGAGAGTCGTTTGGCTAAAGTATTTTTGAGTGAAGAGGGTAGAAGGCTGGTTGAAGATTTGGATAAGGAACTTAATTCCGAGTCCATGAACGATGTCCAAAAAGCTAAAGCCAAGTGGACACAGCTGGAGGCCTTAATAGGAAATCCAAACCGGATTAAAAACATAGCTTCAGATATTGTAACCCATTTTGAAGATAGGCAGAGAGTCTTTGAGGGTAAGGCTATGGTTGTTGCAATGAGCCGCAGAATTGCTGCATTGTTGTATGATGAAATAGTAAAAATAAGGCCACAGTGGCACTCTGATGATTTGACAAAAGGTGCTATTAAAGTAGTGATGACATCGTCAGCCTCTGACGGACCGGAAATATCAAAACACCATACTTCAAAAGAACAGCGTAGAGCTTTGGCTGAGCGTATGAAAGACCCTGATGATGAACTTAAGCTGGTTATAGTAAGGGATATGTGGCTCACTGGCTTTGACGCTCCGTGTTTGCATACTCTGTATATTGACAAACCTATGCAGGGACATAACCTTATGCAGGCTATTGCCCGTGTAAATAGGGTATATAAAGATAAGCCCGGAGGTCTTGTGGTTGATTATTTGGGTATTGCATTAGACTTAAAGAAGGCTCTGTCTTTTTACTCGGATTCAGGTGGTAAGGGAGACCCAACATGCCAGCAAGAGCAAGCAGTTGAGATTATGCTTGAGAAACTTGAGGTGGTTGAGCAGATGCTTCATGGCCTTAATTTCAAACAGTATTTCACGTCAGACGTATCTGGCAAGTTATCATGGATTCTTAAAACCGAAGATTTTATTCTTGGGTTAGATGATGGTAAAAAGCGTTTTGTAAATGAGGTCTCAGCACTTGAGAAGGCGTTTGCCATTGCTATCCCAAGTGATAGGGCAATGGAGGTAAAAGAGACTGTTGCGTTCTTTCAGGCGGTTAAGGCAAGGCTATGTAAGTTTGACCACACTGGAAACGGCTATAATGACAGTATGATAGAGACTACCATCAGACAGGTTATTGATGATGCTGTAGTTTCAGATAAGGTTGTTGATGTTTTTGATGCTGCTGGCATTAAAAAGCCTGACATCTCCATACTATCAGAGGAGTTCCTGCTGGAGCTAAAAGGCATGGAGCATAAGAACGTTGCCTTAGAGGTTCTTAAGAAATTGCTTGAGGACGAAATTAAAAGCCGCTCAAAATTCAATGTGGTTGAGGGTAAAACCTTAATGGAGATGCTTGATTCAGCTATTATACGCTATCATAACAAAATAACCACTGCCGCAGAGGTTATAGAGGAACTTATTGCTTTAAGCAAAACTATTGTTGAGAAAGATAATGAGGCTAAGAGAATGGGACTTACTGCTTATGAGTATGCCTTCTATACTGCGGTGGCAGACAACAATAGTGCAAGAGAGCTTATGGGTAAGGACAAACTGCGTGAACTTGCGGTTGTGCTTACTGAAACTATAAGAAAAAACGCAAGTATTGATTGGACTATCAGGGAAAGCGTAAGGTCAAAAATGACTGTGGCTGTAAAGAGGCTGCTACGTAAGTATGGTTATCCGCCAGATATGCAACTTCTTGCAACGAAAACAGTTCTTAAGCAGGCTGAGCGCATCGCCGCTGAAATTATAATGTAACCCATAAGCACCGTATGAACAGTTACCTGCAAATAGAAAACCTTACCAAAAGTTTTGGCTCGCTTGTGCTCTACGAGAATGTTGATTTTGAACTGAGTGAAGGGCAGAAAGTGGCCATCGTGGCTAAGAACGGGGCGGGCAAGAGCACGTTGCTCAATATTATTGCAGGCAAGGATACGGCAGACAGCGGCAAGATTATATTCCGCTCTGATTTGCGTGTGAGTTTTCTGGAACAGACCCCGATGTATGACCCTGAGAGCACTGTTTATGATGCTTTCATGGCTGTGGAGAACTCACTTAAAGAGTTCCATGCAGATGATTGGTGGCAGTACGAGTCAAAGGCCAAGAAGATTATAACCAAACTTGGGGTTGGGGATTTTGAGGCAAAAATAGCCACACTATCAGGCGGACAGCTGAAGCGTCTGGCGCTTGCCAACGCTCTTATATCAGAGCCGGACCTTCTGATACTTGACGAGCCCACCAACCATCTTGACCTTGAGATGGTGGAGTGGCTTGAGGATTTTCTTTCACGCAGCACAATGTCACTTCTCATGGTCACTCATGACCGCTACTTCCTTGACCGTGTCTGCTCAGACATAGTGGAGATAGACGGTGGCAGGTTCTACCGTTACAAGGGCAACTATAGCTACTATCTTGAAAAGCGTCAGGAGCGTATTGATGTCCAGAACGCCTTTCTGGCACGCTCAAACAATATATTCCGCCGTGAACTGGAGTGGATGCGCTCCACACCTCAGGCGCGTAGCAGCAAGGCCAAGGGCCGTATTGACGCATTTTACGCCCTGAAAGAGGTTGTCTCCCAGAAGCCTGTGGAGCAGGCTCTGCGCCTTGAAGTAAAGTCAACATATATTGGCAGCAAGATATTTGAAGCCAAGTATATTTCCAAGGCGTACGGTGATCACGTGATACTTAAAGATTTCTACTATAACTTTGCCCGATATGAAAAGATGGGCATCGTTGGAAACAACGGCACTGGCAAATCCACGTTCCTTAAAATGCTCCTTGGGCAGATAAAGCCGGACAGCGGCACGTTTGACATCGGCGAGACCGTAAAATTCGGTTACTATAGCCAGGAGGGTCTTAAGTTCAATGAGCAGATGAAGGTGATAGATGTGGTGCGCGCCATATCGGACGATATTGACCTTGGCGGGGGGCGCCGCATGAGTGCGTCACAGTTCCTGCAGCACTTCCTATTCACGCCGGAGAGCCAGTATAATTACGTGTATAAACTGTCAGGTGGCGAGAAACGCCGCCTCTACTTGTGCACGGTGCTTATCCAGAACCCTAACTTCCTGGTGCTTGACGAGCCCACAAATGACCTTGACATAGTAACACTCAATGTGCTTGAAGACTATTTGCAGAACTTTAAGGGGTGCGTCATAGTGGTGTCACATGACCGCTATTTCATGGATAAGGTGGTTGACCACCTGCTTGTTTTCAACTAACACCCGTACTGCAGAACGTCCGCGCCGCCTCACCTACGCAGAAAAGCGTGAACTTGAGCAACTCACCGCAGATATAGATTCGCTTGAAAAAGAGAAATCTGAGATAGAGCAGTTCTTCCAAAACCCCACAGATACATCAGCCATAGCAGCCAAATCAAAACGTCTGCAGGAGATAAGCACCCTTCTTGATGAAAAAGAGCTCCGCTGGCTGGAACTCAGTGAAATAGAGAGCTGAACCTTATGGGCCCCTCCCGCTATGCGTCTCCGCGGGTGGAGACGCTTACTTTTGCAATACAAGATTCAAAAAACGTTGCTTGCTCTTTGAATTCTCCAAAATTATTCTTAAATTTGTATTTCATTATTACTAATACTTTTATTCTTACACTATGAAATTCGTATGTTCAGTTTGCGGTTATGTTCACGAGGGTGACGCCGCTCCAGAGAAATGTCCACAGTGCGGCCAGCCAGCATCTAAGTTCAAAGTACTTGATGAGTCAGCAGGCCTTAGTTTTGTAACAGAGCACGTTATAGGCGTTGCCGCTGATACAGATGATGAGATGAAAAATGACCTCCGCGCACACTTTAACGGTGAGGCTACTGAGGTAGGTATGTATCTTGCAATGAGCCGTCAGGCAGACCGTGAGGGTTATCCTGAGATAGCTGAGGCTTTCAAGCGTTACGCTTTTGAAGAGGCGGAGCATTGCGCTAAGTTTGCCGAGCTTCTTGGTGAGGTGGTATGGGATACCAAGACCAACCTTGAAAAACGTATGAACGCAGAAGCAGGCGCATGTGCAGACAAGATGCGTATTGCAAAGCGTGCAAAACAGCTTGACCTTGATGCAATCCATGACACCGTTCATGAGATGGCTAAGGATGAGGCACGCCACGGACAAGGCTTCCAAGGGCTATATAACCGCTATTTTAAATAAATATTAAAATGAAAGAAAAGTTATTAAGATTTCTTCGTTTAATTTCAGTCAGCCCCAAGAGATTCCCAGTGGAGTTTGCCTTGGGGCTTACTTTCTTTTTGATAGCGGCATACGGCCATGCTTTCAGCCACTGGGATTCAGAGCTTCACGCTACTGTGTGCCGTCTTAGTGACGCAGCATTGCCGTTTTTCTTTCCGCTGGTAGTCCTCACATACTGCCTAGGCAGAGTGAACAGGAGCGCCTACATAGTCTCCTATTTTCTTATCCTGCCATTAATGAACGTAGGCTTTCTGCCACCGCTGAGCGGCTATGCCTACGTATGCACCTACCTTATAGCGCTTGTCATGCTCATAGCTGGCGTAAAGCGCATGGATAACAGCACATTCTCCGCATCGGCGTTAAACACAGCCTTGCAGGCGTTCACAGGTCTGTGCCTTGCCGGTTTGCTTAACCTTGCCATATATGCAGTGTGCTTCTCCTTCTTCTTTATATTTGATCTTCAGGCGCCAAACTATTTCTATACATACATTGCAGATTTTGTGTGGTACGTTGTGGCCCCTCAGTTCTGCTTCACGCTTATTTCTGAAAATGAGAATGTTATAAAAGAGCCTGCCAAGGTTCTTCAATTCATATATAACTACATAATATCCCCGGCATTGGTGGTGTACGCCTTTATAATGTACGTTTACTTTATCAAGATAACCATTGAATGGGAGCTGCCAAAGGGTGGGGTGGCATGGCTTGTAACAGTGTTCACGCTTCTCTCGCTTGGGTGCGTGATGTTGCAGGATATTATGCCTAAACGCCATTACAACTGGTTCTACGGCAACTTTACGTGGATAGGTCTGCCGCCACTCATAATGTTCTGGGTAGGTTCCATTCACCGTGTGAGCCAGTACGGCTTTACAGAAGACCGTGTCTATCTGCTTGTGGCTGGCGTACTTATCACTCTGTTCACCCTTATGCTTGCGCACCGCCTTACACGCAGGTACCAGCTTATGGCCGTGATAGCCGCCTGTATGATGGCTATATTTACATTCCTTCCGTATATCTCCGCCTCAAGCATAGGACTTAGAAGTCAGCAGAATCGGCTGCGTAACCTTATGACGGAACTTGGCGTGGCGGACTCCGCATCGGGGAAGTTCATAGATTCAGTGGATGTGCGCCGTATAAACGCTGATAGTGTGCTCTGTATGCGTTACCGTGACCTCAGTGATGTGGAGAGATACGTGCGTATGGAGATGAATGACTACAGTTTTGAGCAGGAATATGGCAAATGGAACTACTCCACATACTCATTTAATTATCTCCCAGACTCCATCAGTGAGCCTACTCGTGAGTGCGAACGTGATTTTCCGCTGCAGCTTGGTGAGTATACTATTCTCCTCCCCGATGCCTACTCTCTGCGCTACTCAGACGGCGTAATAACAATCAGAACAAAGACTGGCGGTGATAAGGTTCTTGAGTACCCTATAGCGGAGTATGTAAAGGAGAATCCTGGTTATATCAATGACCCTACAGAACTTTTTGCATACGCCAATGACTCCCTTATGCTTGTGCTTAGCAGCATAGACTTAGGGTTCAGGGAAGTCCGTTATGTTAATGAGTACAATTTCTCCCTATATCGCAAGGCTGTAAATACAGAGGATGAAGTAGAGCCTTTGGAAAGGTGAAGAAGATTCCTACAATATTATTTGCTCTTTTCTGCTCTGCGCTACTCAATGCACAGACCTCAAAGATGCGTCTTTGGAGCAAGGCAGACGGCAATGACACCAACCATGCTGAGCTGTGGTATTATGCTCCTAAAAAGGCTAGCGGGAAAGCTGTTATAATCTGCCCAGGTGGCAGTTATCACCATTTGGGGCTGAAATGTGAGGGTGTGAAAGTGGCTGAGTGGTTCAATTCCATAGGGTATGCAGCGTACGTGCTACGCTACCGTGTGGCTATGGACGGATTTCATCACCCCGCCATGCTGGAGGATATGGAGCGTGCGTTAAGCATTGTGAGAAGCGTGAACGACGAGCATGGAGTAAATAAGGACAGTATAGGTGTTATCGGGTTTTCTGCAGGCGGACATCTTGCCCTTATGGCTGGAGCCTTTATGCCAGAAGGAGAAAAGCCTGCATGGGTGGCGGCCATATACCCAGTGGTCTCAATGCAGGATAGCATTGCCCACAGATGGTCTCGCAAATCACTTATTGGCAGGAACAGCACTCAGCAGATGAAAGACAGCCTCTCCATGGAGATGCATCTGCCTGATGATATGCCGCCTGTATATATTCAAGTATCAGATGATGACAAGTGTGTAAATCCACAAAACAGTATCGTGCTTGCTGAGGCACTGAAACAAAAGAACCTTAACTACAAATTCAACCACCTCGCCACTGGCGGTCACGGCTACGGCATGAAGCAAAACGCCTTTAACGCAACTAATCAGTGGTGGCTGGTTCTAGAGAAGTGGCTTAAAATAAAATGATTATGAAAAAATCAACTACGTTAGTTTTATCTATGATTTTTGCATTGCTGTTATTATCAGGGTGCAATGAGAAAAAGAACGAGCCTTCAAGCCCAGACACACCTGAAAGTGTCGTTAATGATATTTGTGGCAATGCATACAAGTGTGTCAAGATAGGCTCTCAGGTTTGGATGGCAGAGAATATGCGTTGTGAAAAATATGACACTCAGAGTGAAAGAAAGGGAGCTAGAATAACCAAATACACATCTAAGAATCCTGACAGTGAAACGTCCGGTCCGTATTGCGTGGATGCTTCTAAGAAAGAGCTTTGGGATAGTGATGAGTATGCTATAAACCTTTCAGCAGAACAGATAGAAAAATTGGGCTATCTCTACAGCTGGTCTGCCGCAGTGGGCCTTGAAAATGAAAGTGCATCGCAGAGTCAGGTCATACCTTTTGATGACAACCGTCAGGGAATATGCCCAAACGGCTGGCATGTACCCGCAGATGCAGAATGGGGTACGCTTGAGGATTTTGTTGGCTCTAATGCAGGTGAGAAGTTAAAAGCTACATCTGGTTGGTACAGTGACGGTAACGGCACCGATGCATACTCTTTTGCGGCTCTTCCCCCAAGCTACGCATACGGAAGTTCAGTGTGTGGCGTAGGCAACTACACAGGCTTCTGGACAGCCACACCAGATGATAATAGCAATGCCTGCAACCGCAGCCTACAATATGAGAAAGACATTCTGGACAGCTACGTCAACAGTAAGCACTACGCTTTTAGTGTTCGTTGCGTCAAGAATTAGTTTGACTACAAAATTCAAACCTTGCGTTACGCAAAATGCGTAATGATTTTATGCTCAAAAATACGATTATATTTGCTCCTTTTGTGGATAGAAATATGAAAGTTGCACATACGTGTGCATAAATTTGAAAATTTGTTGTATCTTTGGAGCATGAACTCACGCCGCTCTCTTAGCGTAGAGAGGCAGGGTGGGTGCTTATGACATATTAAAGGCGTCTTAGACGTCTTGCTGTAAGGCTGTTGGAATTCTCGCAAAATTTCTAGTGTAAACCTTATGCAAGGCAACTATGATGCTCATGGGTATGGTGTATAGTGTTGTTGACCACTGTGTTGACACATTTCCACATACGGCGTGGGCTTCTTGTTGCTCTTCGGTTTACAAGGCAAAGCGAGAAGCCTCCAACAGCGGAACGAGCAACAGTGCAAGTCCCGCTTTTTTTATGTGTGTACATAACCGTTGAACGAATCAAACTATAATATTTTTACTGTTGCGCCCGACACGAATTAGGGTATAAAACTATGAAAAAAAAGTCTAATTTAATTTTTAATTTGCATCCAGGTAGAATGTGTCTTGCAACCATGACACTTCTGCTATTGGTGCTTTCAGGATGTAAAGGTAAAGAACCTGCATCCCCATCCAATGATTTTCATACGGAGGAAGGAATGTATGTGGGGATTACTGGATTTGGCGAGGACGTATCGTTCTACAAAGGCGTGAGTGAGAGATACAACATTCTGTCAGAGTCAACTTTAAGTGATTTTACTGGTTTTGTCAATAATCTGGATATGACTGACGCTACGGTTCTTTACTATGCAGTTGATAACAATCTAGATTATTTGACTAAATGCCAGTTCCCCAATGATTTGTCAAGCGTAAATATTGTGACATTTACAGATGGCTTGAATCAAGGCTCTCGTGCTCTTGATAGGCAGGACGGCAATCATGACTACGCTTCCAATGATAATGATTATGTAAATGCTGTGAACAACAAACTGAAAACAATCACTGTTCAGGGGCATTCAATCAACGCCTACGCTATTGGTATACGTGGCAAGGATGTGCAGGGGGATGCAGTAGCCACATTTAAGGATAATCTTGTCAAACTCAGTAGCAGTTCTGATAACGCCACTGAAGTCTCCAGTATGGACGAGGTTAATGCCAAGTTCAAGGAGATAGCCAATTCATTGTACAAGCAGAGTAGCAGTTCGTCTATGTGCATTGTAATCCCAATGCCATCTGACGGTGAGAGTGAACGATTTACATTTGATTATGTATCGGATGCATCAGAATCAAAGTGCTATTTGGAAGGTGTATATGCGGGAGAGGCATTGTCAAATGTAGTATATGTCGGTTGTAGCAGCACGGCAGGAAACAGAGTCGTTGAAACAAGTGCAGGTGGTGTGAGAATTTCTTTTGAATTCCCTTCTTTAGTTGACGATAAAGGAAATGCTATCAGTGCAATGAATATGCAGCAGTGGCATAAATCAAATGGCTCTTCGACTTGGGTTCGCAATTCAGAATTCAGGCCGCAAGAGTCAACAACAATAAATGTTGAGAGAAAAAGTGCAGTTGTAATGCTTATTCTTGACTGTTCGTCTTCTCTTGGAAATGATTTTGCAAAGATGAAGGAATCAGCAAAAGAGTTTCTCAAAATATTAGCTGTAGGAGGTGGTGGCGGCTCAAATAGTGGAGGTAATATGTATTCAGGTTCTGTGAAGGATGTTTGTGGTAATACATACAATTGCGTTAAAATTGGTAGCGTATATTGGACGGCTGAGAATATGCGCTGCAATAAGTATGATACGCAGAGTGAGCGTGCAGGTGCAACAATCTCAACATCAAGCAGCACCACATACGCACCATACTACACAGATGGCAGGAACGCCACTACATTGAACAGTGGCAATCTAACCTCAGAGCAGCGTAATAAACTCGGATACCTATATAACTGGGCAGCGGCAGTTGGCATTGCGACCGCAGAGGATGCTGAGGCACAAACTTCAGAATTCAGTACCAACCGTCAAGGTATTTGTCCTAACGGTTGGCATGTGCCCACAAGAGCAGAGTGGGAAACTCTTGGAGTGGCGTTAGGCGGAACAGAAGAATGGAGTGGAAATTTTCCTAATGTGGGTAAACTGTTAAAGACTACATCAGGCTGGTACAACGGTGGCAACGGCACAGATGATTACTCTTTTGCGGCTCTGCCGGCTGGCTGCGCCTATGGAAGTACGGTTATCAATGTGGGCACCAGCGCCCATTTCTGGACGGCTACTCCAGGCAGTAGTGACATTGCCTACTTCCGCGGCTTGTATTACGAGGACGACGATCTGAACAGCGACGACAACACTAAGAGCTACGCTCGAAGTGTTCGTTGTGTCAGGAATTAAACACGTTCATCATTTTGCACACAAGGCGTAAGCCATAGGTGCAAAAAAGAAGAGGGGCTGGCAACACCAGTCCCTCTTCTTTTGAGAAAATCTAAAATCACTTCTTCATCCCAAAGTCCGCAGGAATTTTCAGCAGGGCGGTGAGTATGAAGCCTGGGATGGTGCAGATGCAGACCCATGCAAAGAACATGGTGTAGCCTATGTGCTCCTGAATCCAGCCAGCCGCCATACCTGGTAGCATCATTCCAAGCGCCATAAAGCCCGTGCAGAGGGCGTAGTGGGCGGTCTTGTATTCACCTTGTGCTACAAGGATAAGGTAGAGCATGAACCCTGTAAAGCCGAATCCGTAGCCAAACTGCTCCAATGCAATGCATGAGCCTATGACATAGATGTTCTCAGGCTGAGCCATAGCCAGATATACGTAAACAAGATTGGGTAGGTTCATCGCTGCCACCATAATCCAAATCCAGAATTTTAGACCTTTGCGTGATGCTGCAATACCGCCCAATATTCCGCCAAGCAGCAGCGCAATAACACCCACAGTGCCGTATAGTATGCCCACTACGTCAGTGGTAATGCCAAGGCCGCCCGCTTCACGGCTGTCAAGCAGGAACGGCGATGCTATCTTTACAAGCTGGGATTCTCCAAGGCGGTAGAGTAGTATGAACGCAAGAGAGAGCCAGATGCCCTTCTTGGTGAAGAAAGTCTTGAACAGGTCTCCAATCTTCATCATAGACCTGCTGCTGTCACTCTCAGGTTTAGGCAGTACCACATAGTGGTATACGGCAATGATGATAAACACAGCCGCACTTGCAGCAAAAATCATGCTCCATGCGGTGTTGACATCGCCAGAGCGTTTTATAAGAAGACCGGCTAAGAATACGAGCAGACCTTGCCCTGTGATGCTTGCAATGCGGTAGAAAATGTTTCTTATGCCTGCAAATAAAGACTGCTCCTGCTCTGTGAGTGCAAGCATGTAGAAGCCGTCAGCCGCAATGTCATGAGTGGCGGAACTAAACGCCATCAGCCAGAATATGGCAAGCGTGAACTGGAGGAAGAGGGTTGTAGGCAGCGTGAAGGCAATACCGGCAAGGCATACCCCTATAAGTGTCTGCATTGATGTAACCCACCAGCGTTTGGTCTTTACAAGGTCAACAAACGGACTCCATAGCGGCTTGATAACCCATGGCAGATATAGCCAGCTTGTGTAAAATGCAATGTCTGTATTGCTTAGTCCAAGGTTCTTGTACATTATAACGGAAACCGTCATAACAAGCACGTATGGAATTCCCTCAGCAAAATAAAGTGTCGGCACCCATGCCCAACCGGATTTATTCTTCTTCATAATTGAAAGTTGATAATAATGTTTATTCGGTCAATCGTTTAATCGGTGAATCGAATTTATAATTTTATTTCGGTTCACCGGTTCACCAGTTCACCGATTCACCAGTGTTGTGTGTTTATAATAGTAATTTAAAATCTCAGTATAGCTTTTCCCTTCCGCCGCCATCACGGCTGCGCCAATCTGGCATAGCCCAACGCCATGCCCCCAGCCCTTGCCGTTTAGGGTGAATCCGCCGTCAGGGGTGCGCACCACATCAAAAGCGGAACTATATAGATGGCTCCTTGAAAGCCATTTGCGTATCTCAAGCTCCTTGCCAATAACCATTGTCTGCTTTGAACCTGTGATACGCAGCTCATATATTCGGCCGCTGTCACCACGTTTGAGCGGCTCCAACGCCTCTATCGTGCCAAAATCAATGCCAGAACGCTCTCGTATAATCTCAGATAGTTCCTTAGCAGAGTAGTGTACGCTCCAGTCATGGTAACCTTTGGTGGCAAAATCATAATCATTAAGCATCTGTCTGAGCACTGTGTCAGACGCTCTGCCGCAGTAGTCATCCTCCACGCTCTTTAGATATGGAATAACCTTATCCTCCCAGCATACATCATAGCGCTCAGTTCTGCCTCCGCAGCATTTGTGGTATCGGCAGTCACAAATCTCACCATTATGCATAAGCACCATGCCTTCTGTAGCCTTAACCGCCTCCGCCACCTTAGGGTCTGAGGCGCGAGTGTTGCCGTAGTACCGCTGGCAGTGGTCATCAGCGCAAACATCAAAAAGGGTGTGAGGCTGTGCTCCGTACCACGCTATGTGGCGGCCGTCAGAGTCAGTGCTCACATTTGGGTTACAGCTGTTGCAGTGCTCGGACTGCAGCTCGCGGCGTTCAAGAATTTTCCTCATAGCCCAGCTGCGCGATATCACGGCGTGTGCCTTCAGCAGTTCAAGCAGTGATGTGCCGCTCATCTCAGACGATATCACGCTCTCCAGATAAACCTCAATGTCCAGCGTGTTCACGGCTGTGAGCAGTCCGTTCTCATCAAGTATTATATTAAGCGAGCCTTTGAAACTTTGCTTCTCATTGCGCTGCCAGTGGAACTGAATGCCAATGGTAACATCTTCAAGCTCAAAATAGGCATCGGGTGTGCAAGGGGTAAACTCATTAGGCTCAGTTATGGAGTAGTAACCACTATAGACATTGCCGTTGCCGTCCTTAAAACTCCCGTGAAACTCAGCTGGAATTTCACTCCTGCTATATATGCCTACTCTAATATCCACTGCCTAAATTTTACGGGACACTTGGTTGAATACGTCAATTAGCACCTCTTTGCTAATCTTGTCAAAATCCTCCCTGCGTGCCACTATAAGATGACCAGTCATGTCAATGGCGCCCGGGCTAATCATAAGCCTTGTGCTCTCATCTTCATAGAACTGACGCGGACGGTGGCAGTTACGTGGGAACACAGTTGTGATGAATTGTCCGTTTTTGTGCTCGCAAAACAGGTTTATCTGAGGCTCGCAGCTGTCAGCAGGGTCGCCGCTCTCAAGTGAGAGCCATTTGCCGTCAGAGAGTTTCAGCAGCGTCTCCTTCAGCTCTTTAGCGGCGTCATCGGCAGTCTGGCTTGAAAAACTGATTTTGTTTATAAGGCCAGGCATCGGGGTCTCAATAGGGTAGGTGAAATAGTCTGCGTTAACCACCTGAAAGTGGAAGTGGTCAGGCGCAGACGCTCCTGATTTGGCGCCGTTGTAAAGCACCACCCAGCCCTTGAACTCACTTGCAAGGCTGTAGAAAATATCTATCTTCTCATTGTTAAGCCGCTGAAGTTCATGCTTTTTTGAAATTATGGTGAAGTGCTTGTTACAGATAGGGAACGGATTGATGCAGATGTCAAACAATCCCTTGTAGTCAATGGAGCTCTGCTCTGCGGGACGGTTCTTGGCACACAGAAAACACGGCCTCTCAGCTATGCTTTTAGCGTCAAGTTTTGCCAGCGATGACACAGCACGTGCAGGGTTAAAGTGAATGTAAACGCTGTAGTCTCCAAAACTTATCTCTTTGGTCTCCACCTGCTCTAACTTCTTGTAGTTCTCAGCAGCTTTAGGGTAATTAATCAGTTCTGACTTAAATAGTGATTCAAGGTTCGACATCGGGCCGTCTATTTTAGATATATAACTGCAAATTTAATCAATTATTTGCATTTACACCCACTTATTGTTAATTTTGTGGCGTTAATAAATGAGAGTATGCACAAGGCAGGTTTTGTAAATATAATTGGTAATCCAAACGTGGGCAAGTCCACTCTTATGAACGCCTTGGTGGGGGAGCGTATTTCAATTATCACCTCCAAGTCTCAGACTACCCGCCACCGCATCATGGGCATAGTGAACGGAGAAGATTTTCAGATTGTCTACTCCGATACTCCGGGCGTGCTAAAGCCAAACTACCGCCTGCAGGAGTCAATGCTTGAGGCCTCTGAGTCAGCGCTTACTGACGCCGATGTCCTGCTTTACGTGACAGACACTGTGGAGACCTACAACAAGAACCCTGAGTTCCTTGAGAAGGCAAAGAAGTCTGGCATTCCTACGTTCTTGATTATAAACAAGATAGATTTGCTGCCAGACCAGAAGGCTCTTGAGGAACTGGTTGAAAAGTGGCGTGATATCCTCCCCGATGCCCGCATAGTGCCAATCTGCGCCCGTGAGAAGTTCGGACTTGAGAATCTGCTGGCCCAGATAAAAGAGCTTCTGCCTGAGAACCCTCCATATTTTGACAAGGACTCACTTACAGACCGCCCCGCACGTTTCTTTGTAACTGAGATAATCCGTGAAAAGATTCTAGAAATCTACGATAAGGAGATTCCTTATTCTGCGGAGGTTGTGGTGGAACGTTTCAAGGAGGAGGATAAGATAATTCACATAAACGCTGTAATCTATGTGGAGCGAGAGTCCCAGAAGGGCATAATCATAGGCAAGGGAGGCTCAATGCTTAAAAAGACTGGCATGGCCGCCCGCGCGGATATAGAGACTTTCTTTGAAAAGAAGGTTTTCCTGGAACTCTTTGTAAAAGTGGAGAAGGACTGGCGCAGCCGTGACCGTCAACTAAAGAATTTCGGATATCAGTTGAAAGACTAGTCTTTCAACTGATAATATCCTTATTTTATGAGGCTTCGCCTCTTTACGTGCTCCGCACGGCACGCAGAAGCGTGCTTGTCGCTGCGCTCCCTAATTTTCAATTTTCAACTTTATTCACTTCGTTCATCAATTCGTCAACTTTCAACTGAATATGAGTATAGTAGCAATAGTAGGTCGCCCTAATGTGGGCAAGTCAACCCTCTTTAACCGCTTGACGGAGACCCGCCGCGCCATTGTGAGCGACGAGGCCGGCACTACCCGTGACCGTCAGTACGGTAAGGCGGACTGGGGTAAGAAAGAGTTTTCAATTATTGACACTGGCGGTGTTGTGGCTGGCAGTGATGATATATTTGAAGGTGAGATAAACAAGCAGGTGGATATAGCCATTAAGGAGGCTGATGTCATACTCTTCATGGTTGATGTGCAGGAGGGTGTCACAGACCTTGACATGGATGTGGCCCGCTTGCTCAGGGGGGGCAAGAAACCTGTACTGCTTGTGGCAAACAAGACTGATAATAATGATTTGCAGTATGACAGTGCAGAGTTCTACAAACTTGGCATCGGTGATCCTATATGCATATCATCTGCCAGCGGATTTGGCACTGGAGATTTGCTTGATGAGATAGTGAAACTGCTGCCAGAGGATTCAGAGAGCGATATTGACGCATCGCTGCCCCGTATAGCCATTGTAGGCAGGCCTAATGCAGGCAAATCATCACTTCTTAACGCCCTTATGGACGAGGAACGCAATATAGTAACAGATATTGCAGGCACAACCCGTGACAGCATCTACACTCGCTATAACAAGTTCGGCAAAGATTTCTATCTTGTTGACACGGCCGGCATACGTAAGAAGGCCAAGGTTACAGAAGACCTTGAGTTCTACTCTGTTATGCGAGCTATACGTACCATAGAGAACTCCGATGTCTGCATACTTATGATAGATGCCACACGTGGCATTGAGGCTCAGGATCAGAACATCTTCTCACTTATTCAGAAAAACAAAAAAGGTCTTGTGGTATGCGTAAACAAGTGGGATTTGGTGGAGAATAAGGAACAGAAGGCCATCACCACATTTGAGCGAGCCATACGTGAGCGTTTCGCCCCATTCACAGATTTCCCCATCATCTTTATATCAGCGGTCACTAAGCAGCGTATTTTCCGTGCTATTGAAACAGCGATGCAAGTTTATGAAAGTAAGAAAACCCATGTGGGTGCAGGTCAGCTTAATGAGTTCCTGCTGCCTCTCATAGAGAACTATCCGCCACCTGCAATTAAAGGCAAGTACGTTAAAATCAAGTATGTAACGCAGCTGCCAGACACCTATGTGCCCACGTTCATATTCTTTGCAAATCTTCCTCAGTATGTAAAGGAACCTTATCGTCGTTTCCTTGAAAATAAAATAAGGGAGCAGTGGAATTTCTCAGGTGTGCCCATTCAGCTCTTTTTCAGAGCTAAAAGTAAGTAGAGTGAAGTATCTCATTCATGTAGTGGAACATAAAAAAAGAGGAATACGGACTTGTATTCCTCTTTTTTTAGTGTATATGCTACGCTTATTCAGCAGCAATAACCTCAACTATAATCTCAGCAGAAACCTCTTTGTGGAGTTTTACGGCAACCTTAGAGCTGCCAAGCTCCTTGATAGGGTTAGGAAGCTGGATAGTACGTTTGTCAACGTTGATGCCCTGTTTCTCAAATGCCTCTGCAATTTGGATGGCTGTAACAGCACCAAACACTTTGCCGTTTGAGCTTGCTTTTGTAGCAACTTGTATTGTCTGGCCGTTAATCTTAGCAGCAAGCTCCTCAGCGTCAGCCTTAATTTTGGCAAGCTTGTGAGCACGCTGCTTAAGGCTCTCAGCAAGAACTTTCTGAGCAGATTCAGTAGCAAGAACAGCCTTGCCCTGAGGTATGAGGTAGTTACGTCCGTAACCATCTTTAACTGTTAGTACGTCGTCTTTGTATCCAAGTCCGTGAACGTCTTCTTTTAGTATTACTTTCATTTTCTTGTCCTCCTTAAATTATTTCAACATATCTGTTACGTATGGAAGCAGAGCCAGGTGACGTGCACGCTTGATAGCCTGTGCAACCTGACGCTGATACTTCAGTGATGTACCGGTGAGACGGCGAGGAAGTATCTTGCCCTGCTCGTTCAGGAACTTCTTTAGGAACTCAGGATCCTTGTAGTCAATATACTTGATACCGCTACGTTTGAAACGGCAGTATTTCTTCTTCTTTGTGTCCACTGATTGTGGAGTAAGATAGCGTATTTCAGATTGATTCTGTGCCATAATTATTGTCCTCCTTATTGTGCGTCATTGTTTTTAACTTTACCACGTCTCTTCTCAGCGTATGCCTGAGCATATTTATCCATTTTTACAGTAAGGAAACGGATAACACGCTCGTCACGACGGAATTGTGTTTCAAGAGTGTCAACAATTTCAGGCTCAGCTGTAAACTCAAACAACTGGTAGAATCCGGTTGTTTTCTTCTCAATAGGGTAGGCAAGTTTCTTAAGGCCCCAGTTCTCTTCGTTCTGGATCTCTGCATTGGCGTCTGTCAATACAGCTTTGAACTTCTCTACCGCTTCCTTCATCTGTGCTTCAGACAAAACGGGAGTCAAAATGAAAACGGTTTCGTAATGGTTCATAATGATTTTTGTTTGGTTAATAAATTGATTTTCTTTTACTTGTCCTTTCGTATGCCAATTAGGCGCACAAAACGGACTGCAAAGATAGTGCAAATCATACACAAAACCAAAAAATTACAGAGAGTTTTTCTTCTGAAACACTAAATTTCAGATTCCTGTAGGAAAACCACCGAGCACTTGTATAACATTCCTCAAACGCCTAAATGAAATGACGTATGATTGTATGTAACTTATTTGGATACAGGTGATTATGCGTGATTTGTTTTGCTCTGGTTTTTGTGTTTGGAAAGATGGCGCCAAAAGCCACTGTAAATAGTTGCTGCGGTGACGTTTTTTTGTCGGATAATGTGGTGATGTGAAATTTTTATTGTATTTTTGCGTATGCCTTTGCTGCATGGTGTTGTAAGTAAGGCGTAATATATTTTTAATTAAAGCATTAGCTATTATTTCGCGTTCAAAAAAGAAAAAGCCTACGAAACTGATTTCTTCAAGAAACGGATAATGCTTCACGGAAGTCTATTGTATAGACCTCTGAACATACAACCGATAAGTCCATGTTTGGTGTGGACTCTATGGTTGTATGACGGTGGTTCTTCGTAGGCTCCCCCGTGAACGCGAATAGAGGTTCACACCTTTCTTATTCGTTTGTCGGATTGATAGTTATGCTACAAAACTATCAACCGATGGCAAAAAACAGCAACCTAAGTCAAGCCAAGAGTGCTAAGAATGATGAATTCTACACTCAGTATGCCGATATACAGAACGAGATAAATGCCTATATAGACTACAATCCAGATGTGTTCCGTGGCAAGACAATTCTTCTCCCATGTGACGACCCGGAATGGAGCAATTTTACCAAGTTCTTTGCTCAAAACTTTGAACGCTTTGGATTGAAAAAACTTATATCTACAAGTTATGCTGTAGAAAGTAAGGCGGTAAAATCAGGATACATGCCCAGCTTGTTTGAAACACAAAGTCCAGACTTTGATGAAATAAAGACACGCATCAAAGGAAAAATCTTCACACTTGACAGCGACACAAACGGCAATGGACGTATCGATGTAGAGGATTTGCAATGGAAATACCTTGACAGGGACGGTGATTTCCGCTCGAAGGAGGTTACTGCACTCCTGATTGAAGCGGATATAATTATTACAAACCCACCATTTTCTCTATTTAGAGAGTTCTTGCAATGGATTATAGGCGAGGAGAAGAAGTTTCTAATTATTGGGAATGTGAACAGTGTGACTTACAAAGAAGTATTTCCACTTATAAAAAACAATAGGATGTGGATTGGTTCAACCATGACAGGTACAGGCCAACATTGGTTTAGGATACCAGAGTGGTATAATAATGGATTAATAAAGGTTGTGGATGGACAACGTTGTGCAACAATAGGCGGAGCATGTTGGTTTACAAATATTGAGCATGGTCGTCGACATCAACCACTACAGCTTATGACGATGGCTGAAAATATTAAATTCAGCAAACATAAAGAAATTAGGGGTATAGGTTATAAGCATTATGATAACTATGATGCAATAGAAGTTCCTTTTACAGATGCGATCCCTTCAGATTATGATGGAGCAATGGGGGTGCCTATTTCATTTTTAGACAAATATTGCCCTGAACAATTTGAGATATTGGGAATATCTCAAAATGAACAAAGTATGATGGCCTTGTATAAAAGTGGTTTCCCGAAGTATGATAGGCCATATATAGACGGACAAAGGATGTACTCTCGTATTCTTATAAGAAAAAAATGATAAAACTATGAACAACGAAAACAACAACGATGGGTGTGCAAAAGAAATTATAATTTTTCTTGCTATAGCTTTAGTAGTGTTTTTAGTATGGTATAACACTAGAGATAATGAAGCAACTTACAAAGTAGGACGTGCAATTCATTATGCAACAGATGCGTTCAAATAAAATCCTATGAAAACTATTCTCAGAACAGATCTTACGGTAGAAGATATAAGCCGTGGTTTTACCTACAACGAGTATGAAGGTAAGGGATTGTATGGATGGTCTGGAAAACTCACCATACAACCTGAATACCAACGAAACTACATATACAATGACGGCAAGAAAGATGTTGCCGTAATAGACTCCTTGCTAAAGAAATATCCACTGGGAATTATCTACTTTAACCGTGTTGGCGAGGATAAGTATGAGGTTCTTGACGGACAGCAGCGTATTACCAGTTTTGGACGCTTCCTTACTGATAAGTTTGCCATCAAGGATGAGAATGGGATGGAGCAATACTTCTCTGGTCTTGCAAAAGACAAACAAGAGATAATAATGCAATCACATCTGCTGATATACATCTGCGAGGGAGAGGAGAGTGAAATTAAAGAGTGGTTTAAAACTATCAATATCGCAGGTGTGCCGCTAAATGAACAAGAGCTACTGAATGCTGTTTATAGCGGACCATTCGTCACTAAGGCAAAAGAAGTGTTCAGTAACAGCACAAATTCACGCATACAGATATGGGACGCATTCCTTTCTGGAAATGTAAAACGCCAGGATTATCTGCATACTGCATTGGAATGGGTGTGCAAGGGGAAATGTACTGTAGGTGATTATATGTGCCGCCACAGGTATGATGATAACATTTCTGAGTTATACACCTATTTTAATAGCGTTATTGATTGGATACAGTCGGTATTTTCTGATGTAGAAAGTGAAATGAGGGGGCAGGAGTGGGGCAGGTTGTACGAAACATATCACAAAAAATCATATGACATTAACGCCATACACACAAGACTGACGGAACTTTACGCAGACCCATACGTAAAGAATCGTAAGGGTATATATGAATATCTGCTCAGTGGTGAGATATTGCCGCAACTGCTTGATGTGAGAGTCTTTGATGAGGCTACTAAAAAAGCTATATATAAAAAGCAGACTGAAGAAGCCAAAGCGGAAGGAAAATCAAACTGCCCATATTGCGCTATAGGTCATGATAACAACTCAGCAAAAATATGGGAGCAGAAGGATATGGATGCAGACCATGTAACCGCATGGAGCAAAGGAGGTTCCACCGACATTAGCAACTGCCAGATGCTGTGCAAACACCATAACAGAGCAAAGGGAAATAAATAATATTTAATTACAAACTTATAAAAAATCACATTATGAAAAAGGTATTATTCTATTTGTCAATGGCCATCACATTAGTTGGCTGCAGTTCGCCATCAGAAAACGAGCAGTTGATAAAAAATTATTTATTAGAAAAAGATTATCCAAAAGTAGTTACGGCTGTCAGCCTTTTAAATGGGGAACTGAAAGAATATAGTATAAAAAATTTTAACAATAACCCGGTCGACACAATATACATGTGGCAATATTACAAAGATTGGGATTTGGAGTTTGCAGAAAAAGATTACGTTCATAGTCTTGAACGTTTAAAAGACTTATATAGTTGGAATCTGGATTTTGCAGGAACAAAACTTGTAAAATCCACAGAAGAGGAAAGGGAACTAAAAGAAAAAGTCAAACAGGATAGCATTAAACTAGAAGAAGCCCGAGCTACCTATGAACAATACAAGAAAGATAAAGATGTTTTTGCACTTGGTTATGAATTTGACCTTCTCATAAAAACAAAATTGGCTGGCAATGTAGCCGAAAAAGTTCAACATAAAATCGGTTATATAACCAGTGACAAAAAAGTAACCAAGATAGTAGATAAGTAAATTATTTGGTAATACAGAAAAATAATAGGGAAAGAAGCCGCTTCTTTCCCTTTCTTGTTGTTAGAAAAATGAACAATCTTACTTCATTTTGAATTGTGGATATGCCTCACTCAAACAGCTTGCGCAAGTCCAGCCTTAGGAATGTCTCAAGGCTTACGCCTTCAGGCCCTACAAGTATTGATTGCTTGGGATGATAAGCGTTTTTGAATGTGGTTAGGCCGGTGGTCATTCGCTCTCCGTTGCTCTTAACTTCAATTGCAACAATCTCCCCATCCCATTCTAGGATAAAGTCAACTTCCTCATTTTTTTCTCTCCAATACCAGAGTTGCATATCTAACAGTTCTGCTTGGCTTAATAGATATGCCCCTACGGCAGACTCCACTTGTTTCCCCCATCCCACGGGGTCGCAAACCGCCTTGTCAAAAGATGAACGAGAGTAGGCGTTTAATAAGGCGTTATTAAAAACTTGGAATTTTGGTATGCTTTGGCGTTTGCGTGCCTCATCCTTGGAATATTTTTGCAAGCCAGCTACAAGATTAGCTTCAGAGAGTAATTGCATATATGCTGCAATGGTTGTGGCGTTGCCTGCATCTTGTAGTTGCCCTATTAGTTTGGTGTATGACAGAAGTTTTGTTGAGTAACTGCATCCTAACTCAAACACTTGTTTAAGAAGTGCTGGCTTATAGATGTTGCTTGTCTCAAGTACATCTTTTGTAATGCTTGGCTCTGCGATGGAGGTTTTTACGTATGCGCGCCAGCGAGAAGGCTGCCCAATTAGGTGCGCTGCTCCAGGGTAGCCTCCGTAATAGATATATGTATTTAAATCCCAACCAAAAGCCTCTTGCATTTCACTGTATGTCCAGTGGGTCATCTTTATCAGTTCATACCTGCCTGCAAGTGACTCAGACAGGCCAGACATAATTAGCAGACGTGATGAGCCCAAAAGCAATACTTTAAGGTTTACGTTATTCCATGTGTCGTCATCCCATTCTTTCTTAACGAACTCACTCCAATTAGGCACTTTTTGAACCTCATCTATGATTAATAATCGCTCTGGCTGGTTGTTGTATTGCATCTCTAATCGCTCCTGCTGCCAGATCATGCTTAACCAACCCTTATCTTTAACGGTATCTGCCGTATGGATGGAGTAGGGGATATTTATCTTCTCCAAGGTCATGCGGACCAAGGTCGTTTTACCTACTTGTCTTGGCCCTATAATAACTTGCATAAAATGGCGCGGCTCGTTTAAACGTGATTGCAACAGCTGCTCGTACTCTGTTCTTTCAATCATAGATGCTACTTTTGTGTGTTTTTGTCGCAAAGTTAGTGTATTTCACTTATTTATGCAAATTTTTTTACTCAATTCTTATTGAATTTTTACTCAAATCTCCTTTGCAATTTACTCAATTCTTGCTGAAAATTTACTCAAATCTCCTTTGAGATAACCTTTTGAGTAAAACAATATAAACATCCTTTCCGCAATTTACTGCAAATTTGCACCTTTTTGTGGACAGGATTATAATTCGCTTGAGTTATACGTTGAACCGCTGAATGTCATAAAAGTTAAGTATCTGCACTATGTGCTCGTAGGCATCACGTGCGGGGGAGTCTGGGTTTAGTTCTGTGGCCTTTGTGTACGCATCCATAGCATCTTTCCAATTCTCCTGTTTGCGGTGTGCGTTACCCAGCAGAAGCCACGCCTCGTCATCATTGGGATTGGCGTTTAGATGCTTCTCTAAGAACTCTAACGCTTGGGCGGTGCAGCCGTCCTTAATTAATTGCTTTATTTCTGGAATTGTCATATAAACTGTCAAATGTCAACTGTCAATTATAAACTGTCAATTATCTTTCCGTCCTTCATAGTTTTTCAGTGTGGACCAGCCAGGGTTTGAACCTGGGGCCTCCAGATTATTTCACTGAAACTCACAAAATCCCCCTAACTGAAACAAAATGTTTACGCATTGTTTACGCAAAAATTCTATATTGTGGCCCATCAAATAACAAATCTTTTATCAGCCGAGAATCATATTGGGAATAATAGCATCTATCATAGACGATGGAACACCGCATTCTTTCGCTATACCCTCCCAATGAGAGGCTGCTTCACAAACATCATCGATAACAGATGCTGCATCTTTGATGTTGTTCTTGGCAGCAAATTCCAGCAAGTCGTCTCGGGTTATATTGTCAAACTTTTCATTGATGGACATCTGATGTGTGGCAGTCCAGCCACCATTGGGATTGTAGGCATAGCCCATATCGTAAGCTGGCGAGAGATGCCACTTCCCGTCTTCTCCCATCAAGAAAGAGATGTTCTTGGTGTGGTCGTCCTGATTGCGAATCACGACATTGAGCACCATCCGACGAAACATTTGTTTGGCTTCCGAGTAGGACAATCGCAATGCCCGCATGACATTGAAGGCTTGCTCGTATGAATAAGCCTTATGAAGCCGATAATCAAAATGGGCAATTCCACACAAGGTCTGCATGTGCACTTTCTTTCCCTCCTTTCTGTCAAAGCGTTTCGTGAGAAAATGGGCACGTCCGTTTTCCTCAATGAGAGAACATTCTGACATCTCTATGCCGCAAGCTTTGGCTAACTTGTAGAAAGAAAACTCCAGTCGTCCGTAGTTCTCTGTTTCTCTGAAACCAGCCTTGGCAGAGACTCCATCAAGTTTGATGAGATAGTAGTCGAAGCCAGAGGGAGCTTCCACTTGGCCAGAACGTACTTCACCTGTTTCATTATTATAAGCAATGATAGCTTTTGCCCGTTGGCCACCAGCAGAGGTGCCAAGGCGCAGTATTTCAGCAATAGCAGCTTTTTTATCATCTTCCAGATTTGTAGTAAAAGATGATTTCTCAGAAAGCGCTTCTTTTGCAACCTCAACCAATTTATCAATTTCAAACTTAGCTTCTTGGTTATGGGAAACTTCAATAGCCGGTTCAAATTCCAACGCCCCCATGCATCTTTTTCCTAAGAAACAGAGAGATTCAATGGGGTTGCCACTTGTGCGACCCGTCAGAGACAGCCATCTGTCGAACAACGCACGTCCATAAGTGTCGGGCAGAGAATCCGCCAACATACCAGGCAGCCCCTGAAAAGTGTCCCTTCCCAAATTGGCAAAGGAATAGACTCGTCCTTCCCGAACAGGCATCATCAACGGTGATGGTTCCAAACCACGGCCAATAAAACTTTGGTCATATTCAAATCTTGCAACTCCATACCTGTCATCCCAATTAAAGATGCCGACGGGAATGCCAAACATACTGACTTTCGCAACATCTACCATTCTGAGTCCTCCTTAGTTGTTTTGTTAAACTGTCCAACTGCCCGCTGGCGTTGGTGCTTGGCTGTATTGGATTGAACGAGATTATAGTATTCGCTCGGACTCAGTTGTTCTTCATCCACCAAAGGCTGAAGCACGTCAAGTTTTCCTAAGGTACGCAGTAATCTCAAAAAAGAATCAAACGAGCCAATCTCACCCTTCTCGATTTTCTTCAGAGAAGAAAGTGATACTCCAGCAGCATCTGCAAGACTCTGCTGGGTGATATTCTGTCTCAGCCTGACAGCTTTTAAGTGACTGCCTATCCGATCAAGGATTATGGCATCTGCTAGCATATATATATTATCCATAATAGTTCTATGATAAACTTTTGTGCTGCAAAAATACAAATAATAGTTTAATAATAAGCTATTATTTTGAAGCTTTTTTCTTGATAAGGTGTTTTTTATACTTTAGCCTTTTATATAGAAACCCAAAACATCGAAAAGGAAGAAGAACCTATAGGCTCTTTGGTGCTCTCGTTTCTTCCAGCATCTTGGAGCGTTCAGCAATTTTGCTGTCAATGTCTTTATGCGTCATACGTTATACCTCTGTATATCGTAGAAGTTAAGTATCTGCACTATGTGCTCGTAGGCATCACGTGCAGGAGAGTCTGGGTTTATCTCGTAGGCCTTGTAGTAGGCGTCCATAGCCCCCTTCCAGTTCTCAGTCTTGCGGTATGCGTTACCCAGCAGAAGCCACGCCTCGTCACTGTTGGGGTTCTCCTTAATGTATTGGTTCAGTGCCTCTATGGCCTCTGCTAAGGAACCACTCTGGATTTGTTGTTTAATATTTTGAAGGTTCATATTCAATGTTCGGTGAATCGTATTAAATTGATAATTTAACTGTCAACTGTCAACTGTCAACTGTTAACTGTCAACTATTAATCCGTCCTTCATGGTTATAGTACGGTCACTGATAGATGCCATTGCGGTATCGTGAGTTACCACAAGAAGCGTAAGCTTGAACTCATTTTTAAGGCTTAAAAGCAGTTTGTGAAGCTCCTCTTTATTGTGACTGTCAAGGCTGCCGGACGGCTCATCGGCAAGAATCAGTTTAGGATGGTTTATCAGTGCCCTTGCCACTGCCACACGTTGTTTCTCGCCTCCTGAAAGCTGGTTTGGCTTATGGCTCATGCGGCTACTAAGCCCAAGATAGTCAAGTAGTTGCTTGGCTTCGCTTTCCGCCTCCTTTTTACCCCGATGCGCAATAAGCGCAGGTATTGTAACATTCTCCAGAGCTGTAAACTCCGGCAGCAGCTGATGAAACTGAAACACAAACCCTATGTGGTTGCATCTGAAATCAGAGATAGCGTTGGCTTTCAAACTGAGCACATCTATGCCGTCAACCGTGAGAGAGCCTGCATCGGGGCGGTCAAGAGTGCCAATAATCTGTAGCAGAGTGGTCTTTCCGGCGCCGCTTGCACCCACAATGCTTACAAACTCCTCCTTCTGAATGTCAAGGTCAATGCCTCGCAGCACCTCAACCTCACCAAAACTTTTTTTTATGCCTTTTGCGTGTATCATGTTCATCTATTCTCCCACTATTTTACGTATCACCGCCGATGCTAAATTACAGCCGAACACTGCTGGTATGTATGATATTGTGCCAGTGGTGGAGCGCTTGTTGCGCTCATCTGAAATTTCTATCACCGCCTCTTTTTTTACGGGCTCAGTGCTGAAAACCACCGTTACACCTTTGTATATTTTTAACTTTTTAAGCCTGTCTCTAACGGCTCTCGCAAGTGCGCACTGGTAGGTTTTTGAAATGTCTGTTATCTCAATTTTAGACGGGTCAAGTTTTCCGCCAGCCCCCATGCTTGACACAATGTTTATTTTATGCTTGACACAATACTCAATAAGCGCCACTTTTGGAGCAATAGAGTCTATTGCGTCAATAACATAGTCAAATCCGTTTGCAAATATATCATCAATATTTGAACTGTCCAAAAATACATTTAGAGCCACGATGCTGGCATCGGGGTTTATATCTTTAAGCCTCTGCTTCAGAACCTCCACCTTTGGCTTGTCTATTGTGCTATGCAATGCCACCAACTGGCGGTTTATGTTGCTCGGCTTTACGCAGTCTGCGTCAATGATGGTTATGCTCCCTACTCCCGCACGGCAAATCATCTCAGCGGCGTACGCACCCACGCCGCCCACGCCCACAACAAGCACACGTGCATCCATAAGCCTCTGCATTGCGTCAGCGCCTACAAGTAGTTCCGTACGTTCATAAAAACCGTTTGCCATAATGTTTCTTTTTGCAAAAGTACTCAAAAAAATGCTGAAAATCCTCACAACTCAAACGGTATTTTGATATTTTCCGTTAAATTTGCGGTCTTAAAAACAGTAAAATCTAAATTTCAGATACATGAAAAATTCTACTATCTTCAGGCAATGTCGCATCCTGAGTGTGACAGCCTTGATTATATGCGCAGTTTTTATGGCCCCGGATAAGGCGCAGGCCTACGGCAATGACTTTTTGGAGCAGAGTAAGCACTACAGCGCAATGATTTCAGGATCAGATTGTATCCACTTTAAGCTGCCGGTCTTTTCACGCGGTTTTAATGACTACTTTATAGCAGACAGAAACTCGTATGTTACTTACACTCTGAACGGAGTCATCAAAACACTATTCAATTATGGCGGTGATTATGACCATAAGAGCCCTAATTATGATGATGATTACAACTATGGCCGTGCCTGTATCCGCATACAGCCTAATACGGGTTATTTTGAAATAACCAACACCAATACGGGTAAACGTACCCGTGTCCCTGATGACGGCCAGTTGCATATCTATGATGTGCGCAAGGAGAGAGAGGCTGACAACGATAAGGATTACGTCACCTGGCTTGAGGTTAACTGGTATATACCTGAATATCTGGACGAAAAGACGTTCAAAGTTAGCACACATACAGATATCTGTAATGTGTTCCCTGATATTCCTGCTTACCACGTAGATGCTGATTTGGCTACAGACATTGAGGGCCGTACAAACATTATGCAGCCGGAACTATATACCCCCTATTTTTACGGCGTTGTGGATTTGGGCAAGGCAGGCTACGGTTATGCTGCCGTGCCGTATGTAACATACAATGAACCTATTGAATACACCACATCACTTGATTCCAAGGCTGTAAAAGTCAAAGATCGCTCAGGCCATATCTTTGTGCCTACCAATGACACGGTGCAGGAAAAGTTCAACGCCACCTTTAGGATGTGGCGAAACCAAGCCGCTGGGCTGGATTGTACGAGGCAGACCAACAAAGTGGATATTCCTCCTTATCACAGGCCTTACAACCTCATAGTGAATGAAGAACTTGACTCCACACAAACTTTCACTGGAAGCAACCTGCTCAGTTGGGAGGTTAAGAACCCTAATCTTGTGGATTTGGTTGAAGGAGATTTCTTTGAGATACAGCGTGCATTCAAGAGTGACTTCAGCGATGCCAAGACCGTGGAAGTACTGCCCATGGAGCGTGGTGAGGATAAGGGCACATACAAATACGTGGATAGCAGCCGTTCTACATGGACCGGCAATGTATCAGGCGCAAGCAGAGGGCTAATGCCTATCTCATGGGGTGTGCCGTATTACGTATTGCATGACGCTAACGGTATTCCCCTGTACACCATGACATTGAGAGCAGAGTCAACCCCTATGATGATGCCGTCAGCTCCTGTGTATTACCGTGTACGTCGTGCATCTTCAGCGGTATGGGGCTGGACAGGGCATGATTTTGCACTGAATACTGTTTGCAACAAGCATAACTACCTTGCGCCGCTCGCAGGTATTCAGCCAGACTACGTTAAAGATGAAGGGTATGACACTAACAGAAAAGTGCATTTCACTATTGACATTGAAAATAGAGAAATACGTATAGCAAATGTAGGAGATGTAAATGTTAAATACGAGGTCCGCGATTACGTAGGCAGTAAAGCGGAATCAATGCCAGTGGAGATAGTCCTGACCAATGATCCATTGGAAAAGGACGTACGTGTGGTTGTTAAGTCAGAGAATGGCGACATATTGGTTGATCAGCCTGTAACTAAGGACACCATACGCTTAAACGTGAAATATTCTTCGTATATAAAATTATACGAGTATGTTGAATATTATGCAGTTCCCAGCTATTATCAGGAATTGGAGGTTCATAGAATAACCAGCCCTACACGATGCAAGGTTACTGCTGTAAAGGAGGAGTCCTGGTTATATGACCGTATTGCCGGCTATCACTACAAACCGCAGCCGGAATATGAGATAATCGGTGTTGATAAGGAGTTTGACAGAGTTCTTCCTCATCTTACGGACAGCCTGCGTAACTTGATGAATGATCAGCTGGAAAAGGAATATGGGACTATTGGTGCCCGTGCCATGTGGGACAAGACAGCAAAACTTGTGCTTATCAAGAAAACAGATGAAACCACCAATGAGATAATAATACCGCAGGACAGCATACGCAGGCTCCCTAATGGCAACTGGCGCGCCAACTTTACAGACACGGCAGAAAGGGCGTGTACCCGGTACAGTTATGCAGTGCGTATTGACCAGAGCAGTTCAGATTTGTGCGTTTCAGACTCTGCCATGCTGCAGCCTAAAGAGATTAGAGGCCCGGATTTATATTTTGATGAGAGTGCAACTATCACACAGTTCACTGCGTCTCAGGGCGCCTCTGTAGGTGAAAGTAAGAGTAGAGTGGCTCTTAGCTGGATACCATCATCCACAGCCGTGGATTCATATACGCTGAGGCGAGTGGAGAAGGGCACTGACAAAGCCCCTGAGATCATTTATTCAGGAAACAGCAACAGCTTCCATGACATCACCGCAGTGCCAAACGTCCACTATATTTACACCGTGGAGTCACAGTATGAATGTAATGGCAAACGTACCTTCAGCAGTGCGGATGCGGAGGGATGGCGTTCCCCATACGGAGAGATAAGCGGATATATACTAATGCCTGACAATGCTGGCATTAGTGGCGTGAATGTGGCTTTGCAGGGGCCTGACGGGCGCACACTAAGCACTGTGAACACAGACGCCAAAGGTTTCTACCGTTTTGACAACCTCACGTATGACATACAGTCAGGCAGTAACTACATAGTTGTCCCTACCCATGAGCATGCTGTGTTTGTCTTTAACAACACCACATCTCCCACAGCTATTGTCACTTTGGCGGTTGATAATGCCGTAGCGTCTGCCATGAACTTTACTAACACATCCACAGTACGTCTCTCAGGCAGGGCGCTATATAAGAACAGCACCATACCTGTGGCAGATGCCATGTTCCTGTTAAATGGTGATACAGTTCGCTGTAACGGAGTGCCGCAGAAAACCGGCATAGATGGTAACTTTGAACTGACCCTCACTAAAGGGCAGCAATACAAACTGCAGATTGTTAAAAAGGGGCATCACTTTGAGGGTGACGGTATCCTTAGACCAGAAGAGGACAAGGATACATTTGTGCTTGACAAAGCTCTTGATGGTGTACGTTTCTATGATGAGACCAAAGTGCGCCTCATAGGGCGTGTGGCTGGAGGAAATGACCAAAGGGCGCTTAAGCACGGTTTTGGATTGGGAACCAATAACCTGGGTGATGATTTGCAGCTTGTGATTCAGCTTGAGGGTGATAACACGGCACGCTTTGTATTTGACCCAAATAACCTTACCCGTGACACTGTGCATCAGTCTGTTGAAGGCACTGAGACGCTCTTTGAACAGAAACGTGTCACTATCCGCCCCGATGTCACCACCGGTGAGTATGCGGTTGACCTGTTCCCTGTTAAGTATAAGGTTATACAGGCTACGGCCAAGGGTTACGCCACACTGTTTGCCGCTGGAACCGGCAGTGAGTCATTTGACTTGACAAACGCCCCGCTCAAGGAGTACACAGATACATATAAAGGCAAGACAATTCATTACAACGCCATATATGACCGTATCTATCACACTCCTGTTGAGTTGGGAATGAAACAGCTTATATATGGCATAGAGCAGGCTGGCTTTGGTGAGCCGCAGATAAACGTAAGCTCTTTCAACCCGTCTGCATCTGAAAAGTTAAGTCTCTACACCAAACTGAGTGATGGAACAATCTCCTACACAGTGGGATATCCATTGTTCAAGGATAAGCTCTCTTATCAGTTTGCGGCTGAGGCGTATGAGGATTACTACTACAACAATGACCGCCAACACGGGAAACTTGACCGTGTGCCACAGCGAGGCGGGAATGTCACAATACATAACGGACTGAATAACAATACGGATCACAAGTCATATACTCTTGATAATGAGGGCAAGACTCGTGACATCTGGGTTGAGACTAAGGCTCTTGAAACAGAGTTTAATGGTGAGGGCGCACTCCACACTCTCAGCGCCACTCTTGAGGTTGAAGGCAACTCAGTGGATACAGAGGTTTTCAAAGCCTTCATCACTGGTGATGTTGTCAAAGAGAATGAGCTGCATTCAACAGAAGCTGGCATATCACTGCTTGATATCATCAGAGACCCGGGTGGAAACGGAAGCTACACATGGGTGGAGAGCGGCTCAACCTATCACATGGGTTTCAAGGAGTCATACTATTTTAACGCAGGTATAGAGCTTACACCAACATGGGGTTTGCAGGTGTCATCTGACATAGGTGTGGTTACTGCGCCAAGCGGTACCGGTACTTACACTGGTTCCACTTTCACCACCCAAAAGGAGTTCTCCGTGGCTGTGCCTATAACCCATCAGTGGTCATGGGCTAATGAGTACAGCTACTCTGTAACCACCACAGACCGTGTAAGCACTTCATCAAAATCCAACCGTATGGAGCTTGGTGCCGACAATGATGCTATCGTGGGTGCTAACTCAGACGTCTTCCTTGGCACAACTGTATGTCAGATCAGCGGCAAGGCAAAGTCCGTGTCCGTTATAAATGACTCTCTTTTTAAGGCAAGGCAGCCGGCTCTGGCATCGGGGACTATGAAATTGCTCTCTCAAGGAAAGGATGCAGCCGGTAAGAATTATTACCTTGTTGTGGCAGAGAAAATTGTGCTTGGCTCTAAGATAGGAACCACGTTCGCCTACTCCCAATACTACATTATGGAGAACATAATAACATCGTTGGGGCATGAGAGAATGAACCTTATGATGACATTCCCTGATGAGGCCACTGCACAGGCCGCCGCCAACTCAAAAGGAGAGGAGGTCTATTGGTTTGCCACTGACGGCTCTTACCGTATGATAATACCAGAGGGTAGCACCGCCACCTTTAATGACCGTGTAGCGGCTATTGACAACATGCTGCTCAGGTGGACTGAGATATTACGCCTCAATGAGGAGCAGAAGGTTAATGCTAAACTTATTGGTGAGCGTGTAGGCACCTATAGTGTGTCACGTGGTAATACATATTCCCATTCAGACACGTACCAGGCGGTTGCCAACCATAATGAACTGCCTCAAGCAGCCGGAACTGGCGCCTCAATGGCAGGTGGCGGGGCTGAAACTGCTAAGACTATCTCAAAGTCATTGCTCAATATAAAGGATTTTATAGGCGGTGGCAGCAACTTTGGAGTCACTCTTTCACAGGCTCTGACCAAACTGTTTGACAATCAAGATAACAAACCACGGGAGGAGTTAGGTACGGTGAGCAACACCAGCAAGTTCTCAATGTCAATAGCGCCGATACTTGATATTGACATTGACTATAGAAGAACTGATGAACGCACAATGACCAAATCCACAGGCTTTACCATTATACCTGATGACCAAGGTGATATTACCGTCAGTGTATATCGCTCTAAGGAGCCTAACAAATGGAATGATGACACCTCTTCAGTTTATGATCAAGTGGCCGGCAATAGTGATTACCGTTACGGTAATTACGTGTTCTATACTGAGGCGGGCTCCACATTCTGTATGCATGAGGCTGAGGTGAGGACCCATTACTACAACCCAGGCACTCTGATAAGCAACGGTACTATGAACCTTGCAAAACCAGAGATAAGCATTGACACATACGAGCAGGCCAACGTGCAGCCAGACCAGCGTGCAAAGTTCCGTGTGGAGTTACGTAACGCAGGTGAGGTGCCTGTAGGAATGTCTGCAGTCGGCAGGTTCTTCCAGCTCTCCCTCAATGGCAACAGCAACCCTGACGGGGCAAAGGTTTACGTCAATGGCTCTCCTCTCATGCAGCCTATTGAGTATTACATTGCACCTGGTGAGGTTGTAACTCAGGTGATGGAGGTGGAGAGAGGTGAAGTTGATGATTATAATAACCTGCAACTCTGTTTCCAGCTTTCAGACTGCCCTAAGAACTGGTCGTTCCTTGACTTCTCAGTTCATTACATTCCTCTCTCATCTGATGTGAGCATAGAGTCTCCACGTCAGAACTGGGTTATGAACACTCTTTCACAGAAAGACTCCTTAGGCTACTATCTGCCGGTGACCATAAGCGGTTTTGACATACATCACAAGAACTTTGACCATATTGAGTTCCAGTACAAACTCTCAACTGAATCAGATGAGATGTGGGTGAACCAGTGCTCCTTCTTTGCATCTGACAGTCTCTACAAACTTGCTTCCGGAAACAAGGCTATGATTGTAAACGGACGCATAGAGCCGTTCCGCTTCTACGGTGAGCGTGACCCTATGGAGCAGAGATATGACTTGCGTGCAGTAAGTTTCTGCCGCTACGGTTCTGGTTTTGTATCCAAAGCGTCTCCTGTAATAAGCGGTGTCAAGGATACACGTCCGCCTAAGGTGTTTGGCTCAGCCCAGCCTGCTGACGCCATACTTGGCGTGGGCGGTGACCTAAAACTCCGTTTCAATGAGCCTATTGCAGGTAATTACCTTGATGAGGATAATAATTTCCAGATTACAGGTATGACAAACGCCACCGGCATAAACACAGGCACAAGCCTCCACTTTAACAGGGAGAATACAAGTCAGGCATATACTAAGGTCAGCCGCTCCCTGGCAGGCTCCTCATTCTCTATTGATGTTACAGTGCGTCCGGGTGATACAGGAGGCTCTATTTTCAAAACATTGTCAGCAAATGAAGAGGACGCAGTGTCATTCTTCTATGATGAGAAAGGCGCACTGGGTCTGATGGTGGCAAGTGCAGAGACATCTGAAGTGTTCTACTCTAAGCCAGGTGCTCTGACGGCGGGAGCCTTCAACCGTGTGGTTGCAGTGTATGACAATGAGCAGAAGGCGGTGAGCTTCTATGTCGGCACACAGCAGAAGCCGTTGTCAGAAGAGTCTGCTCAGATAAAACTGCCGGCTGACTTTGAACTCCACGGCTCAGGTCCGTTCCGCTTTGGCATAGACGGTGAGTCTGATATGTTAGAGGCGCGTGTATGGCTCAAAGCCCTCACACAGGAGGAGATAAGTGCTACAAATATGCGTTATCTGACTGGTTATGAACGTGACCTGCTGGCATACTACCGTATGAATGAAGGTCATGGCTCCACCATAACAGACCATGCTAACGGAGCCACACTATATCTTAGCTCCACCGCATGGAACCAGAAGAAGGGCATATCCCTTGAAATAAAGGAGAACCAGCGTGCTACTCTTGACGGCAATCTTCTTAGTCGTTCATCGGTGCAGAATGAGTCCGTAATGCTCTGGTTCAAGACATCTGGCAAAAACGGCTCTGTATTCAGTGCAGGCCGCACTGATGAGAAGCACGGCACGCTGCTTGCCTTGGAGGACGGCTCTCTTGTATTGCATAATGATAGTGCGGAATGGAGTGTAGGCAGTGGCTATGATGACGGAGAGTGGCATCACATAGCAATCACAGTGGACCGCAATCTCAATAATGTCTCTGTGTTTGACAACTGTGAGATGAAACAGTCATTCTCAGCCTCTGGGTTCAGTGGTATAAGCGGAGCCATGTATCTTGGAGGTAACGGTTTTGCAGGGCACATAGATGATGTTGTTTTCTTTGAGCAGGCGCTGCCTAAGACCTTGATACAGAACTTTGACAACATATCGCCCGTAGGTGATGAGATGGGCATCATAGGTTATCTGCCGTTTGAGCAGCAGATTCTCAACCATAGCGGTGTGCTTGAACTTGTGTTCAGCCCTAATGACCGCCGCATATTCTATGACCCTAAGGGCAATGTAGTGGATAAGGAAATACCACTCATAACAGCTGTTGACGGTGCGGAATCCGCTAAAGATATGGCAGACAAAGTCAACCACGCTCCTACCCGTGACCAGGGTCAGCTCACCAAGATGAAGTTTGACTGGGCGTTCAATGGTGACGAGCTGCTGATTAACCTTAACATTGGTGACCGTGAAATTAACAAGCAGACCATATACCTCACAGTACGTGACGTTGAAGACCTAAACGGCAACCCTATGGTGTCACCAGTCAGCTGGGTTGCTTTTGTTGACCGCAACGCCCTTAAATGGAGTGAGCGGACACTGCGTGTAGAGTCAGACTATGACAGCGCTGAGGCAGTGCAGGAGCTTATAGATATTGTAAATAAGTCAGGACGCAGACATCAATATACAATAGAGTCACTGCCAGACTGGCTTACAGTTAACAAGCCTTATGGCTCCATGGGTCCGCAGGATGAACTGCAGCTGCGTCTCACCTTTGATGCCAATATGCCTGTTGGTGTATATAATGACCAGATATACCTCAAGGATGAGGATGGCCTGGCTGAGCCTCTCATAGTGGAGTACACAGTTAAGGCAAAAGAGCCGTACAAGGCGGTGGATGAGAACAAATATCCATACAATATGTCAGTCTGTGGGCAGGTTAAGATACTTACCGGCGGCGGCGATGTGGTATATGACACAGATGAGAACGATATTGTTTACGCTATGTACAAGAATGAGTGCGTAGGTATGGCAAATGTCAGCTTTGACAATGTTTCCAATAAGTCAGACCTCTACATAACCATACATGGCAATGAATACATGAACGGGGCTATACGCTTCCAGCTATGGCAGTCATCCACAGGTAAGGTGTTTGACCTTGCTTCAAGCCACGATGTCACATTTGCGCACGGCTCTGTTTACGGCTGCGGGAATGAGGAGCCTGTTGTGCTCGTCACTAACGGTAATGAGCGTCAGACAATAGCCTTGAGCCAAGGATGGAACTGGGCCTCATTCAACCTGAACCTCCCTGCCGGTGAATCCAAAATATCAAAGGTGCTGACGGCTGATAAGCCTTGGACTGATGATGATATAATCAAGAACCCTGCCACAAGGCACTTTGTGATGTATTCAAGCGATAAAGAGGCCTTTGTGGGTGATTTTGATTACCTGCGTCATATTTACACATACATGATATACAGTAAGAACGGTAACACTATGCACGTGAGCGGCAACAATCTGCCGGCAGAATCCATGCAAGTTACTGTGAATGGAGATGGAAAATGGAGTGCGTTGCCGTGTCTGCTCAAGGAGGTTACACCTGTTGCAGAGGCGCTCTCAGATTACTATGACAACGCATCGCCGGGCGATATAATAAAGAGCCATAACCACTTTGCCACATTCTCAAAAGACAGGAAGTGGGTCGGAGACCTTGCGGCAATACGTCCTGGAGAAGGTTATTTCCTACGTCGTATGGCTCATGGCAGTGTTGACATACATTTCTACAACAAGTCACATTCGGGCGGCTTGCGCCGTGGAGAGGTGATTGACGAGTCGTTCACAAATGCAGAAGCCTCCACAAACATGACCATAATTGCCAGTGTTGAGGTTGGACAGGAAGATATTGATTCTCCGCTAAACGTAATGGTTGATAATGAACTTGCAGGAGTGGCGACCCCTGTTAAGGTAGATGGTGAGGCATACTACTTCATAACAGTCCAGAGCAGCAAGTTAGGCGCTCTGCAGTTTGAAATGGATGGTGAGGCACTTGTGCCTGCAGGCGGTTCTATAAATTACTCGGCTGACAGTCACCACGGCTCGCTGACATCGCCTGTGGTGCTTAAGGCGGTTGATGATATGAGCCCGTATAAAATTATAGAGGATAATCAGGTAATAATTATCCGCGGCGATGAAAGGTATGACATTACAGGTAGAAAACTTAACAACAGGAGGTGATAATATATGAAAAAGATAGGTTTTATAATGACTATATGCGGTCTGCTGCTTTTGGCGGCAGGCTGCAAAAAAGGTGCGGAGCCTGACTCTATTATTGGTAACCAGTCAAAACCAGAGTGGACGGCCACTGCTGATTATGATATAACAGCCTCCATGACAGCCATTGTAGGTATTGATTTGTATAAATCCTTTTCAGAGGAGCGTCTTGCGGCTGCCGGTTACAGTCTCTCTAATGATGACCTCACAGGCGCCTTTTCAGGTGATGAGTGTCTTGGTACAGCCCAGCTTAAAGACGGGGTGTTCTACCTTTTCATATCAGCGCCAAAGAGTGGGGTAAATGTTACCTTAAAGTACTATTCCGCCACCTTGAAAAACACTTTTGTAGCAGAACCCGTGCCTTTCAAAAATGATGAACAGTTAGGCACTGTGAGCACACCTTACACTCCTGTATGGGTTGTGGCAAATTAAAAAAGGTATTTTATTCGCATACTTTGTATGCTCATGAAGATAGGCGGCATCATAACAAAACCAAAACAAAAATGTTTTGAAAAAGTAGTCTGCGCATATATGTGAGCAAGCTCCCAATATGCACAATCTACTTTTTTTCAAAAAACTCTTC
>ONBO01000016.1:39717-59717 GCA_900316125.1 uncultured Bacteroidales bacterium
GAAAAATGATTGATATAGAATTAGTGAAAAAAGCGGCGGAGGACGTGCTGGCAAAAACAGACGGCTATCTTGTGGATGTCATCATAAGCAAGGATAATGACATCAACGTGGAGATAGACTCAGACAGCGGCGTGGATATTGACACCTGTGTAGCAATAAACAACGCCATAGACGCTGTGCTTGACCGTGATGTAGAAGACTACAGCCTTGAAGTGGGCTCCTCAGGCCTCACATCGCCGTTCAAAGTGCTGCGCCAGTACCAGAAGAACGTTGGCAATGAGGTTGAAGTGCTGGCCGGAAGTAAAAAATACGTAGGCACTCTGAAAAGTGCTGATGCGGATGAGTTCACCATAGAGGCTATGGTAAAGGAGAAAGGTGCTAAGAAACCAGTTCCACAGGAGCTCACCTTTAAATACACCGATGTGAAATATACAAGATATAACTTAAAATTTAACTGATAAAAACTAAAAATGGCAAAAGAAGTTGCAATGTCTCCAAACCTTATCGAGACTTTTTCAGAATTCAAAAATTTGAAAAACATTGATCAGTCAACCCTGATTAGTGTTTTAGAGGAATCGTTCCGTAGTGTAATTGCTAAAATGTTTGGGACAGATGAGAATTTTACTGTCGTTATAAACCCTTCAAAAGGAGATTTGGAAATCTGGCGTGACCGTGAAGTGGTGGAAGACGGCACCGTTGAAAATGAACAGACTCAGGTAGGCCTCACAGATGCCAGAAAAATTGACGCAGAGTGTGAGATAGGCGAGGACGTTACAGATAAGGTTGAGTTTGTGTCATTTGGCCGCCGTGCCGTGCTTAACCTGCGCCAGACACTATCTTCCAAGATTCTTGACCTTCAGAAAGAGGCTGTGTATGAGAAATATAAAGACCTTGTGGGAGAGATTATCACAGCAGAGGTTTATCAGATATGGAAAAAAGAGATTCTGCTTCTTGACGCAGACCATAATGAGATACTCCTGCCTAAGACAGAGCAGATTCCAAGTGATTTCTTCCATAAAGGAGACTCTGTAAGAGCAGTTGTAATAAACGTAGATAACAAGAATAATACCGTAAAGATTATAGTTTCACGTACATCAGAAATGTTCCTACAGCGCCTGTTTGAGCAGGAGGTTCCTGAAATTGCAGACGGCCTTATCTCCATTAAGAAGATTGCCCGCATACCAGGTGACCACGCCAAGGTTGCAGTTGAGTCTGATGATGAGCGCATTGATCCTGTAGGCTCTTGCGTAGGTGTGAAGGGTTCGCGTATTCACAGTATAGTTCGTGAGCTTAGAAATGAGAACATCGATGTAATCAACTACACATCAAATCTTTCACTCTTCATTTCAAGAGCACTCAGCCCGGCCAAGATAGTTTCAATAACCACAGACGATGTCAACAAACGTGCTGAGGTCTATATCCGTCCAGAGGATGTCTCTTTTGCAATAGGTAAGGGCGGTACAAACATAAAACTTGCAAGCAAACTTACAGGATATAATATAGAGGTGTTCCGTCATGTAGAGGGCGGTGCTACGGAAGAGGAGGATATCTATCTTGATGAGTTCAGCGATGAGATAGAGCAGTGGGTGCTTGACATATTCAAAGAGAACGGATATGACACCGCACGTCGTGTACTTGCCGCCTCACGTGATGAGCTAATCCAGAAAACAGACCTTGAGGAAGAGACAATAGACAATGTCATAGCAGTCCTGAAGGCAGAGTTCGAAGAGTAAAATTAAATAAAGGGTGAATCGGTGAACTGGTTAACCGGTGAATCGATTAACCGATTAACCGATTGACCGATTAAACAAGTAAAATATGTCTGTAAAATTAAATAAAGTAGTTAAAGAATTTAATATCAGTCTTTCAACCGCAGTTGAATTTCTGCATAAGAACGGTTTCCCCGATGTTAAGGAGGATGTAAACGGCCGTATCCAGGATGATGAATATGAACTGCTGAAGAAGGAGTTTGGAGAAGACAAGAAGGAGAAAAAGCTCTCTGATTTCTTCTCATTCCGCCGTAAGGACAAGGATAAGGAGAAGGAGAAAGCAGCTTCAGCAGCCACTCAGCCTAAAACAGAGGAAACAGAACCTGTTGTGCTTGATTCTGAGAAGATTCAGATTAAGCAGGTAGGCCACATTGACCTTGATGAGATAGGCAAGAAGAAGGTTAAGGAAGAGCCTGTAGTAGCAGAAACTCCAGATGAACCAGTGGTTGATGAGCCGCAGCCGGCAGAAATTGAGACTCCGGATGAACCAGAAGTTGACGAGCCTCAGGTGGAAGAGCCACAAACACCGGATGAGCCGGAGATTGACGAACCTGAAATCACAGATGAGCCTGATGATGACGATGATGAGCCAGAGGTTCCATCAGATTCAGATGAGTCAGAAGAGGACTCCAACCATATTAAGATTCAGGCAGCCACTATTGCAGCTCCAAAGGTGCTTGGCAAGATAGACCTGGATAGTATTAACCAGCAGACACGCCCTAAGAAGAAGACATCAGAGGAGAAGAAAAAGGAGCGTGAGAGCAAATATCCACCTAAAAAGCAGAAAGCAGCCGCACAGACTGAGGCAGCTGGCGCATCTGAGGAGAAACGTAAGCGTAACAGAATCAAGAAAGATCGTGTAGACCTCTCTAAGAGCTATGATGAAGGTGATTCTGGAAAGAATCAGTACAAGGGTAAGAAGGATAAGTATAATGCATCTCGTGTTCAGCAGACAGACGAGGAGGTGCAGAAGCAGGTGAAAGAGACCCTTGCAATGCTTACCAGCAAACAGAGCAAGAAGTCAGCTAAGTATCGTAAGGATAAGCGTGAGGCAGCACATCAGCGTATGGAGGCTGAGGCCGAAGCAGAACGTTTGGAGAACCAGACCATCAAGATTACAGAGTTTGTAACTGTAAATGACCTTGCCACCATGATGCGTGTTCCAGTAACACAGGTTATAGGCACATGTATGAATCTCGGCTTGTTCGTTTCCATTAACCAGCGTCTTGATGCTGAGACCATAAACATAGTGGCAGACGAGTTTGGCTTCAAGACCCAGTATATCAGTGCTGAGGTTCAGGAGAGCATCCATGAGCAGGAGGATAAGCCAGAGGATATGGTTCCACGTGCTCCTATTGTAACTGTCATGGGTCACGTTGACCACGGTAAAACATCTCTGCTTGACTATATTCGTAAGGCTAACGTTATTGCTGGTGAGGCTGGTGGTATTACACAGCACATCGGTGCTTATAACGTTAAGCTTGAGAACGGACAGCATATCACATTCCTTGATACTCCAGGTCACGAGGCGTTCACCGCTATGCGTGCCCGTGGTGCCAAGGTCACAGATATTGCCATTATCATTGTAGCCGCTGATGATGACGTTATGCCTCAGACCATAGAGGCCATAAACCACGCTTCGGCCGCCGGCGTTCCTATTGTATTTGCAATAAACAAGGTTGATAAGCCTACAGCAAATCCAGACCACATCAAGGAGAAACTTGCAAATATGAACTATCTGGTTGAGGACTGGGGTGGTAAATACCAGTCACAGGATATCTCAGCTAAGACAGGTAAGGGCGTTAACGAGCTCCTTGAGAAGGTGCTTCTTGAGGCTGAAATGCTTGACCTCAAGGCCAATCCAAACAAACTTGCAGTGGGCTCAATAATTGAGTCTTCACTTGACAAGGGTAGAGGTTATCTTGCCACAGTTCTTATAGAGGGAGGTACACTCCACGTAGGTGATGTGGTTGTTGCCGGTACCAGCTTTGGTAGGGTTAAGGCTATGTTCAATGAGCGTAACCAGCGTATTAAGGAGGTTAAGCCAGGAGAGCCGGTTTCAATACTTGGTCTTAATGGTGCTCCTACAGCAGGTGACCGTCTGAACGCCATGGAGAGTGAGCAGGAGGCTCGTGAGGTTGCTAACAAGCGTGAGCAGCTTAAACGTGAGCAGAGCCAGCGCACCAGCACACACGTAACACTTGCGGAGCTTGGCCGCCGTATTGCACTTGGAAACTTCCAAGAGCTTAACATTGTGGTCAAGGGTGATGTTGACGGTTCTGTGGAGGCATTGTCAGACTCATTCATCAAACTCTCAACCCCTGAAATCCAGGTGAATGTAATTCACAAGGCAGTGGGTCAGATATCAGAGTCTGATGTAATGCTCGCCGCCGCTTCAAACGCCATAGTTGTGGGCTTCCAGGTACGTCCGAGTGTGGATGCACGCCGCCTTGCAGAGAAAGAGCAGGTTGACATACGTCTCTACTCAATAATCTATGATGCAATAGAGGAGGTTAAGGACGCTATGGAGGGTATGCTTTCACCAGAAATCAAGGAGGAGGTTACCGCTACACTTGAAATCATGCAGGTATTCAAGATTTCAAAGGTTGGTTCAGTGGCCGGTTGTCTTGTGCGTGACGGTAAGGTTAAGCGCAGCAACAAGGTTCGCCTCATCCGTGACGGTATAGTAATCTACACAGGTGAGCTTGGCTCACTCAAGCGTATGAAAGATGACGTTAAGGAGGTTACAGCCGGATTTGAGTGCGGTCTTAACATTGCAGGCTACAACGATATCCAGGTTGGTGATTTAATAGAAACATACGAGGAGATAGAGGTTAAGAAGAAACTTTAAGGAGGGTTTCTAAAAGTGTAAGAGTATTGGCTTGATATATGTCTTATAATCCCCCTTGCATGGGGGCTTGTAAGAGGGCTATATAAAGGGTTGATGTTGTCTGTGGGCTCTCTGACGGGGCTTATACTGGGTGTGTATCTGGCAAACATATACGCACCTGAGCTCTCGGGAGTTCTGCTGAAACAGTTTGTGCTGTCACCGCAAGTGGCGCACGTTCTGGCCTATTTCATAATATTCGGCGGCGTTACAGTGATAACATTCCTTATAGCCAAGATTTTAGATAAGTTTTTCAAAGTGGTCATGCTCTCATGGCTCAACAGGCTTCTGGGAGCAATTTTCGGAGTGCTCAAGTATGCTATTGCGCTCAGTGTGATACTCAATCTGCTCACGCTGGTTGACAATCACCTGTCATTCATACCGCAAAAGGCAAAAGATAACTCCATACTGTATGAGCCTGTCCTTAAGACGGTTCCTACACTGTTACCATACGTAAAATTCTATGTAGGCGGCGATGGACAAAACTAATCAATATGATGACCTGTCAAAATTAACATCGGGTGACTATAAGTATGGTTTCACCACTGATGTCCCCACCGATATAGTAGAGAGAGGTCTTAATGAAGATACAATACGCCTTATTTCAGAGAAGAAAGGTGAGCCTGAGTGGCTGCTTGACTTCCGCTTGAAGGCGTATCGTCACTGGCTCACAATGAAGATGCCAAAGTGGGCCAAACTGCGTATCCCTGATATTGACTTTCAGGCCATATCCTACTATGCTGCGCCTAAGAAAACCGCCCCTAAAAGCCTCGATGAGGTTGATCCTGAGATACTTAAAACATTCAATAAACTTGGAATTCCGTTAAAGGAGCAGGAGCGCCTCTCAGGTATGGCTGTTGACGCTGTCATGGACAGCACCTCTGTCAAGACCACATACAAGGAGGAGCTTGCCAAGTTAGGCATAATATTCTGCCCTATAAGTGAGGCCATAAAGGAGTACCCGGATCTGGTGCGCAAGTACCTTGGCTCCGTGGTGCCTTATACAGATAACTTCTTTGCGGCGCTTAACTGCGCAGTCTTCACAGACGGCTCGTTCGCCTATATACCTAAAGGCGTGCGCTGCCCGGTTGAACTATCCACATATTTCCGTATAAATGCTTCAAATACAGGCCAGTTTGAGCGTACGCTCATTGTGGCTGACGATGATGCTTACGTGTCATATCTGGAAGGATGCACCGCACCGCAGCGAGACGAAAACCAGTTGCACGCGGCCATAGTTGAGATAGTGGTTCATGACCGTGCAGAGGTTAAGTATTCAACCGTACAGAACTGGTATCCAGGAGATAAAGATGGCAAGGGTGGTATCTATAACTTTGTAACAAAGCGTGCTATGTGTGCCGGAGAAAACTCCAAGGTGTCATGGACCCAGGTGGAGACAGGCTCCGCCCTTACGTGGAAATATCCGTCATGCGTGCTTAAGGGAGATAACTCAGTGGGAGAGTTCTACTCAGTGGCAGTCACGAACAACTATCAGATGGCCGATACAGGCACCAAGATGATACACATAGGGCGCAATACACGTAGCCGTATAGTTTCAAAGGGCATATCGGCGGGTAGGAGTGAGAACTCATACCGCGGACTTGTACGTATGGCCTCCAGTGCGGAGAACGGCAGGAACTTTTCACAGTGTGACAGCCTTCTGCTCGGCGACAAGTGCGGAGCTCATACATTCCCAGTCATTGATGTGCGTAACAATACAGCCATAGTGGAGCACGAGGCCAGCACCTCAAAGATTAACGAGGACCAGCTATTCTATTGCAATCAGCGTGGAATCTCCACAGAAGATGCCGTAGCGCTTATAATAAACGGTTTTGCAAAAGAAGTCTTCAACAAACTCCCAATGGAGTTCGCCGTGGAGGCACAGAAGCTTTTGCAAATTTCTATAGAATCGGCAGTGGGATAATTTTAATATACATACAAGATGTTAAGTATCAAAAACCTTCACGCCTCAATAGGAGGAAAGGAGATTTTAAGAGGCATAAACCTTGAGGTGAAAGCCGGCGAGGTACACGCCATAATGGGCCCCAACGGCTCAGGCAAGAGCACTCTCTCGGCAGTGCTTGCAGGCCATCCTGCATATACCGTGACAGAAGGAAGCGTAACCTTCTGCGGAAAAGACCTGCTTGCCATGCCCCCGGAAGTGCGTTCAAGAGAAGGGTTGTTCCTGAGTTTCCAGTATCCAGTGGAGATACCAGGAGTAAGCATGGTGAATTTTATGCGTGCAGCCCTTAACGAGCACCGCAAGCACAAAGGCCAGCAGCCACTTTCAGCCACAGAGTTCCTGAAACTTATGAGAGAGAAGAAAGAGGTGGTGGAACTTGATAACCGTCTTGCAAACCGCTCTGTGAATGAAGGCTTTTCTGGCGGAGAGAAAAAACGCAATGAGATATTCCAGATGGCAATGCTTGAGCCACGCCTCTCCATACTTGACGAGACAGATTCAGGCCTTGACATAGATGCGCTCAGAATAGTGGCATCAGGCGTGAATAAGTTAAAATCACCAGAGACTGCCAGTATAGTGATAACCCACTATCAGCGTCTGCTTGACTATATAGTGCCAGATATTGTTCATGTGCTATATAAAGGCAGAATAGTGAAGACAGCAGGCAAAGAGCTTGCACTTGTGCTTGAAGAGAAAGGTTATGACTGGATTAAGGAGGAGTTGTAATCTATGATTGCTTCTGAATACATAAAAATATACAACGAGTACAAAAGTACGCTGGAGCAGAAAAGCCCCGCAGCTCTTAATCAGTTGAGAGAGGCTGGAGCAGCGTCACTTGAGAAGGCTGACTTTAACACCTTTGCAAGTGAGTATGCAGTGAACTATGGCCTTAACCTTCAGCGTTACACAATATCCAAAGACCCGTACAAACTCTTTACTTGTGAAATACCAAGCATGAGTGCGTATGTTTACTATGTTATAAACGATACATTTTACTCAAACCCTGCACAGAAACAGCTGCCAGACGGAGTGGTGATAACATCGCTGGCGGAGGCGGCTAGAACACATACAGCGCTAGTTGAAAAGTATTTAGGCCGTCAGATGAAGATTGATACAAATCCTAATGACGCCCTTAACGCCATGCTGGCGCAGGACGGTATGTTTGTGTATGTGCCTAAAGGCGTGCGCATGGACAGACCCATACAGCTTGTAAACCTAATGTATGGCAAGGTGGATATGATGGCCGTGGCGCACAATCTTATAATTCTGGATGAGGGCTCCCAGGCGCAGGTGCTTGTATGTGACCACTCTTCAGGGACAGTCAAATATCTGGCAAACAGAGTTACTGAGGTGTTTGTGGAGAAAGGCGCTGTGTATGACCACTATAAAGTGGAGAATACGCAGGGGGGTATGACAAATATTTGCTCGCTGCTTATTGATGAAAAAGAGGGTAGTGAAGTGGTTTCAAATATTATCACATTACATAATAGCAAGACCCTCAATAATATAAAAGCGTCACTCACTGAACGTCACTCGTCACTTTCACTTTGTGGAATGTGTTTCCTTGACGGTAGCCAGTACGCCTCAAATGAGTCTGAGATAGTGCATTACGCACCAGACACCACATCGTTTGAGTCATTTAAATACATACTTGATGATGAGTCAAAAGGTAACTTTTATGGTATGATTAAGGTTATGCCAGACGCTCAGAAGTCATCATCAATGCAGACAAACAAAAATATATGCATATCAGACAAGGCGCAGATGAAGACACTGCCACAGCTTGAGATATATGCAGATGATGTAAAATGTAATCACGGCGCCACAGTAGGCCAGCTTGATGACAACGCTATGTTCTATATGTTGTCAAGGGGCATATCGGAGAAGGAGGCAAGAACACTGCTGATGTCAGCGTTCGTTTATGATGTGCAGGAGAAGATAAGAATACCTGAACTTAGAGACACAATACGCCGCCTTATTGAAAAACGCCTTAGAAAAGAGGACTCAAAGTGTGTATCGTGCGGAACATGTTTTCCAAAGATATGATGAACTCCATAAAGGAACATATTAACGCCATTAGGGCAGACTTCCCAATACTAACTCAAAAGGTGTATGGCAAGAACCTTGTCTATTTTGACAATGCAGCCACCACCCAAAAGCCGGAGGTCGTGCTAAAGGCTATAGAGGATGGATACCGCCTGCATAACGCTAATGTTCACAGAGGCGTGCACTATCTGAGCCAAGTGGCTACAGAGGCGCATGAAAACGCTCGTAGAACAGTAAGGAATTTTATTGGAGCAGAATCAGAGAGCCAGATAATATTCACACGTGGCACTACAGAATCCATAAACCTTGTGGCGTTCAGCTTTGGAGAGTTGCTGAAAGCAGGGCAGGAGATTATTGTTTCAGAGATGGAACACCACTCTAATATAGTTCCATGGCAGCTGCTATGTGAGCGCAAAGGCTTGAAACTGAAAGTTATACCATTCTTTGATAATGGTGAACTTGATATAACTGCACTTGATACGCTGCTTACAGATAAAACTGCGCTTGTGGCGGTTACTCATGTATCAAACACACTTGGAACAGTAAACCCAGTAAAGCAGATAATAGAGAAAGCTCATACAGCAGGAGTGCCGGTGCTTATAGACGGCGCGCAGTCAGTTGCACACAAAAAAGTGAACGTGGCTGAGCTTGATGCAGATTTCTTTGTTTTTTCAGGGCACAAGATATACGGCCCTACAGGTATAGGCGTTCTTTACGGTAAAGAGAATTGGCTTGAGCGCATGGTGCCATATCAGGCAGGTGGTGAAATGATAGAGCATGTCTCATTTGAGAAAACCACCTTCAACGTGCTTCCATATAAATTTGAGGCAGGTACGCCAGATTTCATCGGCTCCACAGCACTTGCTGCAGCGCTTGACTATGTAAACGCGCTTGGAATTGAAAATATATCAGAGTATGAGACCGAGCTGCTGAAATATGCAACAGAGCGCCTTAATGAAGTAGATGGGTTGAAAATCTACGGCGATGCGGCAGAGAAGGGAGCGGTAATATCCATGAATGTAGGTAATATCCACCACTATGACATGGGCACGCTACTTGACAAGTTAGGGCTTGCGCTCCGCACAGGCCATCACTGCGCAGAACCCGTCATGACACATTACGGCATTGAAGGCACCCTCCGCGCCTCCTTTGCGTTGTATAATACAAAAGAGGAGATTGATGTGATGATTGAGGGAATAAAAAAAGTATTAAATTTGTTTAATCGGGGAATCGGTTAATCGTTTAATCGAAAAGTCGATTCACCGGTTCACCAGTTCACCGAATAATACGTATATATGAATATTAACGAAAAACAAGACCAGATAATAGAAGACTTCTCCGCCTTTGAGGAGTGGTTTGACAAGTACTCGTATCTAATAGAGCTCGGCAACAGCCTTGATATTCTGCCAGAGGAGAAAAAGACAGAAGAGAACATAATAAGAGGCTGCCAGAGCAGGGTATGGCTTGATGCAGAACAAAAAACAGACGGAAATGTGATTTTTAAAGGCGACAGTGACGCTGTAATTGTAAAAGGAATATTATCTTTGCTAATCAGTGTCATGTCAGACCAGCCGGCGGCTGACATCGCCGGAGCAGACCTCTATTTTATAGAGCGTATAGGCCTGAAAGAGCACCTTTCGCCAACCCGTTCAAACGGTCTGCTCGCCATGGTGAAGCAGATGAAGATATACGGTTTGGCCTATTCACAGAAAAACAATTAATATCAATACTATAATCCTATGAAAAAACAGAAAAACAACTCACCTTGGCAGTTTATCAACGCAGGTGGAACAGTCCGTGTAAACATTACATCGGGTAAGGACATTAAGAACCTAAGTCAGCTTGATGAAAAGATGTGGAGCGTGCTCTCCATGCCTGTAACAGGTCTTGAGTTTGATGAGACCACACTTAAATATATGGATACAGACGGTGACAGCCGTGTACGTGTTTTTGAAGTTAAGGCAGCTACAGACTGGATTACATCAGTAGTTAAGAACCCTGATATATTGCTTAAGAAGCAGGACTTCCTGCCACTTTCAGAGATTAACCAGGAGTGTGAGGCAGGTAAGGAACTTTACAATTCAGCAGCCCAGATACTTAAAAACCTTGGTCTTGAGAAAGACTCAATATCAGTGGCCGATACTTCTGATAGCATAGCCATATTCGCCAAGACAGTGCTTAACGGCGATGGCGTTATTATACCAGACACCGCATCTACAGATGACCTCAAGGAGATTATCACCTCTTGCATCTCAACTGTAGGCTCCACAAAGGACCTTAGCGGTATAGATGGTATAAATGCAGATCAGGTGGAGGCGTTCTATGATGCCTGCGCCAAGTACAATGCTTGGAAGGCCGCAGGTAAGGCAGACAAGGCAATTCTTCCATACGGCGATAACACCGCCGCAGCACTTGCAGCCTACAAGGCAATAGAGGAGAAGGTGAATGACTACTTTACACGTTGCCGCCTTGCAGAGTTTAACTCAGACGCACAGTCGCCACTTGACGTATCAGCTGAGCAGTTCCTTGCCATAACCACAAAGAACCTTTCAGAAAACTCAGAAGAGATAGCCGCATATCCGCTTGCACGTATATCTGCAGTGGCAGAGCTGCCGCTTGATAAAGGCATCAACCCTGCGTGGAAGGCAGCCGTAGCCGCATTCAAGTCACTTGTAATTGATGTTGACTTTCCTAAGGCTAAGACTCTTTCAGCAGAGCAGTGGGCTACATTTGCAGGCAAGTTCGCCCCATACATTGCATGGATGGGTGCAAAAGACGGAGCTGTGGTTGAACCACTTGGAGACGAACTCGTAGCCAAGATAGTTAAGGAGGATAAAAAGCAGGCCATACTAGACCTTATAGCAAAAGATAAAGAGCTTGAGTCAGAGGCAAAGGCCATAGCAAGCGTTGATAAGATGGTTCACTATGTACGTGACATCTATACACTCCTTAAGAACTACGTCACATTCATTGATTTCTACTCACCAACACAAGATATCAAGTCAGTGTTCCAGGCAGGAGTGCTCTACATTGACAAACGTAGCTGTGATCTCTGCGTTAAAGTGTCAGATATGGGCAAGCAGGGCGCACAGGCACCAGCCAGTGGAATGTTCCTTGTGTATTGTGACTGTACGTCAAAGAAGAAGGCAGGCACCATGCAGATTGCAGCAGCTGTTACCGCCGGCGATGTTGACAGTATCTACGTTGGTAAGAACGCCATATTCTATGACCGTGACGGCATAGATTGGGACGCTACAGTAGTTAAGATAATTGAGAACCCTATAAGCATACCACAGGCATTCTGGTCACCATACAAGAAGTTCGCAAAGTTCATAGAGGATTCTGTGAATAAGTTTGCGGCAGACAGTGATAGCAAGGTTACCTCAAACGCCACATCAGGTATCAGTGACGCAGGTAGTAAGATGACCTCAGAGGGTGGCGCAGAAGCCGCTAAGGCTCAGGCATTTGACATAGCCAAGTTTGCTGGTATCTTTGCTGCCATCGGTTTGGCGTTAGGCTACATTGGAGGCTTCCTATTGGCTGTATTTAACGGCTTTATAAGCTTGCCATGGTGGGGTATGATTTTGTCTGTGCTTGGTCTGATGTTGCTTATCTCCGGTCCTTCAATGATTATGGCCGCCATCAAGCTGCGTAAGCGTAACCTATCTCCTGTGCTCAACGCCAACGGATGGGCTATGAACACCGCAGTCCTTGTACGCATACCATTTGGAAACACACTCACCAAGACAGCACAGTTCCCAATGATAAGCATGGAGGACGCCTTCAAACCAAAACGCAAAGGTACATGGTGGAAAGTAACCCTCTGTATACTTGCAGTGCTTATTGTTGCTGTTGCAGTACTTTACTTTACCGGCGTGCTTGATGATCTGCTTATTAGCTGGGGTTGGATGTCAGCTCCGGCAGAGGCAGCTCCAGTTGATGCAGCTCCTGCTGATGCGGCAGCCGCAGTTGAGGCAGTGGCAGATTCCATTCAATAATTAAGACTGGTGTGATTAAATAAAGAATCATACATTGTTCTATGTAAATGGGCTTATAGTAATTGCTTTTATAGCAACTATAGCCCATTTGCTATATTCAGCACCCCCAACTGCTACGGTGCTGAAAAAGTGAAACGTCTTCTCGTGAACTACTCTCTATTGCTGATGAGTCACACTACAGATTTTTTACAGCGTAGTGTTAACGAATGTTAATAACGTTAACAAATGTTAAATAGGTGAATACTACGTCTAAAAAGTAGTATCTTTGCACCTATAAAAGCATGAGTAATAATTCATTTTTGTACTAAGTGCTTGGTAATTAGGTTGTTACCCCCCCCCCACACGGTGCAGAATTTGAATTAGAGTCTTTAATTTGAGAATTATGTTCCAGTTCCATGGATGATTCATTGAGTGTATTTTATGTTACATATATTCTACACTTCTGTGTAGTGTTTGTATTCGTATAACTTATCAATTAACAAATATTTAGATGAAAAAGAAAACTGTTTATCAAACTCCACATCTTAAAGTGGTAAATTTAGAGCCAGAGACAATTGTTATGGCTGGTTCTCCAAGCCCGAGTGGAAGTAGTTTTTCACTTCACGGTCAACTTCATGGTACTGGCACTACAACTGGTGGCTGGTAACTGTGATTTTAATCTTCTAACAATCACATTATTTATGAAAAGATTTGTACAACTAACATTGATAATCGCACTTGCTGTTGGTGCGGTCTCATGTAAAAAAGATGAGATAATCAACACTGTAAAGGAGACGCCTAAAGATACTCCTACCGTAAAGGAACTGCCACCAATGCAGAAGATTACACTTTCCGCCTCTTCTACCAAGCCTGGACTTCGCATTGCTTATGACGCTTCAAGAGGAACTGATGTTACTGACGATAATACGCTTTGGCAGGAAGGTGACGAGATTGCTGTGTACAACGTTGGTGTGTCAGGAAAGCCGCCTAAAAAATTCGTACTTGTGGACGGTGCAGGTACATCATACGGAACATTTGAGGGTAATATTGAACCAACAGGTAACTACTATGGTGTGTATCCATACTCAGCTGTACGTGATCAGGTTTTAGATGGCTCGTCAATATCTATTATACTACCTGCTAATCAGAGCTATGCAGAAGGCTCATTCGGTAGGGATGCCGCTGTCTTTGCCGCCACATCCACAACAGAAGGGGATGATGTTGTTCTTCACTTTGAACCATTGTTAGGCTATTTAAGTTTGTCTTTAAAGACCCCATCTAATACAACAAGAGATGCTTCAAGTATAGTTGGTGGTCATAGCGTGGGTAGCATAGTGCTTCATGAGAACTCATTAGGCGGAGTGGCTCTTAGCGGAAATGCCACTATTGATATGTCATCTGCTGATTATGAGCATGATATTCCTCCTACTTTGTCTGTTGCACCAGGTGGAAGTCTGGATGTAACACTTAACTGCGGAGGCGTGCAGCTTAATCACACCACCCCAGTCGAGTTTATCATTGCGGTTCCTGCTGGTGCGTTTAGCAAGGGCTTGTGCGCCACCGTTAATGACATTTCAGGCAATAAGATTATGTCACTTGCTACTGCAGTATCCAATACCGATACAATAACAGCTAACTGTATTACACAGCTCCCTGAGCAGGATGTATACAATATGGAGGATATTGTAGGAAACAGATATCCAGTTTCTAAAATCGGTCCTAATATATGGATGGGTGAAAATCTGAGAGTAAAAAAATATGATAATTGTAGTGAGTGGACGAACAAAGATTTTGAAATCCCAAGAATAATAACGGATATACCAGATTATAAATATTATGAACCGTGCTATCAGGATGCAAGAGATACTGAATATTGGTTAAGGAAAAGTGGAACTCCAGAACAAATACATCTTGATAATCAGTATTTGGAGGATCCGAGTGATTGGTCTGCTGTATCTGCTAATAAAGATAAGATGGGCTTTTCGTATAATTGGGCTGCAGTAATGGGAATTAGCGGGAAAGACAATGTTAAGGATTACACGGAACCACGTCAAGGTATATGTCCTGACGGCTGGCACGTACCAAGTGTGGTTGAATATTATTATTTATTATCAGAATATGTAGTAACAAATTTGGAATATTCTGGTTATTCGGTATATGAATCTGGTAAATTCTTAAAAACAGTAGATGGGTGGTCTTCACATAAGTCCAATGGCGTGGTGGGGACAGACGATTTTGGCTTTAGTTTGTTACCAGCAGGTTCTTATTCAAGAACCACTATTGACCACTTTGCTTTAATAGGATCGGAGTCAAATTTATGGACGTCTTCTTATTCTGATGAAGAATACGCTTATCAGTACTTTTCTACGAATAGTACTAATGATTTTTCGTATGCATGGCCTGCAGTCGTTGCAAGCTATAGATCTGTCCGTTGTCTAAAGAACTACGAATAGTAGTGTGTTCCTGAACTAAACAAAAATGTTCCCCAAATTTTGGTGGAACATTTTTTTTGCATATATTTGCAATCTATCACCTTAATAGTCAATATTATGAAGAAACTAATCCTCGCACTGCTATTGCTGCCCCTTGTTGTCTTAACATCGTGTAAGCCAAAAGATTCAGACCCTGCGCCTGAGCCAGAACCGGAACCGGTAACGCCCACACTTCAGGTGGATAACACTGTGGCCATGGATGCAGACCATCGTGTGATATATGAGATGAACCTCTATAACTTCACATCGCAGGGCACGCTTGCGGCAGCCCAGGCCCGCCTGCAGGAGCTGCGTACACTGGGTGTTGACATCGTGTGGCTTATGCCTATACAGACACGTAGCACCAAGAGCAAGATAGGTACGCTGGGCTCTCCTTACGCCCTCAAGAATTATAAGGAACTCAATAAGGACCACGGTACAACCGCAGATCTCAAGAACTTTGTAAACGAGGCGCACAGGCTTGGCATGGAGGTATGGCTTGACTGGGTGCCAAATCATACAGGCCTTGATAATATATGGGTTACAGAGCATCCTGAGTACTATACGTGGAAGGATAACAAGATGGTTCATCCAAATGGCTACGGCGATGTCTGGCAGCTGGAATACAGTAATGCGGATATGCGCAATGCCATGATAGACGCCATGCTCTATTGGGTAAGGGAGTTTGGCATTGACGGATACCGCATTGATTACATATCGTCACCCACAATACCAGTGACATTCTGGAGCGAGGCCATACCTGCTATAAAGCAGGCGGCTGGCGATAAACGTTTCTGGATGCTTGGTGAGGCTGACTTTGTGGACAAGAAAGGTCTGTATCAAGAAGATTTTGATTATGACTACGCATGGGGGTTCCATGATAATGTAGCTCAGAAGGTAGGGACAGGCACTTCAGCCTCCACACTTAAATCATGGTGCCAGACGCTTGTTAAAAATATAAATTACAGGAATCTTGACCGTATGCTATATCTCACAAATCATGATGATGGCAATGACGGCAAAAACTATTTTGGTGATTTTGGAAATAACGTGCCTCTAATGACGGTCCTGGAGTTCACACTGTATGGTATGCCGTTGCTCTATAACGGGCAGGAGATAGGGTATAGGCCTATTCAAGACTATTTTAGTAAGAGTGTTATAAACTGGAATTCAGTAAATGTTAAAATTAAGAACACGATACGCGTGCTGGTGGCGCTCCGTCACACTCAGGCTGCGCTTGGCGGCGGGGTGGAGGCAAACCGTCCGGCCATAAGGTTCCTTTCCCCAGATGTGAACACAGTTTTTGCGTATGAGAAGAAAAAAGGAGACAATACAGTGGTTGTGATTCTTAATCTAGGTACCTCTGCTGTCAATGTCACCATCCCCGATGTGGAGGAAGGCGCTTATAATCAAGTGCTTTGCAGTGAGACCGTTTCCACTGATGTCTCAACCATAACAGAAGTGGCGCTGTCAGCCACCGCCCCCGTTAATATAGGTGCAAAGGGGTATCTGGTGCTGATAAAGAAATAATTTGCACTTTTTTTGAAAAAAACTTCAAAATTATTTGGTGGGATGTAAAACTTGCCGTATCTTTGCACCCGCTTTCCGAAAGGAAGGGCGCTCGCGGAGGCGGGGCTTGAGAAAGTTTGAAAAATTTTGCTGAAAAATTTTGCGGATTGAAAAAAGCGTCTTATCTTTGCAGTCCCTTTCCGAAATGAAGTAGGGAGGCGAAAAGAAGCGAGATCTTTGACAGACTGGAAACAACAAACAACCAAAACAAGGAAGGAAACAAGAGCGTATGTCATATGACATACAAAAGTCCCCGAGCCATTCAAAGGAACAAAAAAACAAAAAAATATACTTACAACGAAGAGTTTGATCCTGGCTCAGGATGAACGCTAGCGACAGGCCTAACACATGCAAGTCGAGGGGCAGCGGGAGTGAAGCTTGCTTCACTTGCCGGCGACCGGCGCACGGGTGAGTAACGCGTATGCAACCTGCCTGTAACAGGGGGATAACCCGGAGAAATCCGGACTAAGACCGCATAACGCTGAGAAGCCGCATGACTTTTCAGCCAAATATTCATAGGTTACAGATGGGCATGCGTCCGATTAGCCAGTTGGCGGGGTAACGGCCCACCAAAGCGACGATCGGTAGGGGTTCTGAGAGGAAGGTCCCCCACATTGGAACTGAGACACGGTCCAAACTCCTACGGGAGGCAGCAGTGAGGAATATTGGTCAATGGAGTCTGAACCAGCCATGTCGCGTGAAGGATGAAGGTACTATGTATTGTAAACTTCTTTTGCCTGGGGGTAAAGTGGGTCACGCGTGGCCTATTGCAAGTACCAGGCGAATAAGCATCGGCTAACTCCGTGCCAGCAGCCGCGGTAATACGGAGGATGCGAGCGTTATCCGGATTTATTGGGTTTAAAGGGTGCGTAGGCGGGACGTCAAGTCAGCGGTGAAATACTGTGGCTCAACCATAGTACTGCCGTTGAAACTGGCGACCTTGAGTGCGGCAGAGGTAGGCGGAATGTGTGGTGTAGCGGTGAAATGCTTAGATATCACACAGAACACCGATTGCGAAGGCAGCTTACTGGAGCGCAACTGACGCTGAGGCACGAAAGCGTGGGTATCGAACAGGATTAGATACCCTGGTAGTCCACGCTGTAAACTATGATGACTAGCTGTTGGCGATACAGTGTCAGCGGCACAGCGAAAGCGTTAAGTCATCCACCTGGGGAGTACGCCGGCAACGGTGAAACTCAAAGGAATTGACGGGGGCCCGCACAAGCGGAGGAACATGTGGTTTAATTCGATGATACGCGAGCCGAGAGAACGGTCTTCCCGCAAGGGCGCGAAACTAGGTGCTGCATGGTTGTCGTCAGCTCGTGCCGTGAGGTGTCGGCTTAAGTGCCATAACGAGCGCAACCCCTATCGTCAGTTACTAGCAGGTTAAGCTGAGGACTCTGGCGAGACTGCCACCGTAAGGTGCGAGGAAGGTGGGGATGACGTCAAATCAGCACGGCCCTTACGTCCGGGGCTACACACGTGTTACAATGGCCGGTACAGAGGGCAGCGACGCCGCGAGGCGAAGCGAATCTCAAAAAGCCGGTCTCAGTTCGGATCGGAGTCTGCAACCCGACTCCGTGAAGCTGGATTCGCTAGTAATCGCGCATCAGCCATGGCGCGGTGAATACGTTCCCGGGCCTTAAGCCGGGGGCGCCTGAAGTCCGCTACCGCGAGGGGCGGCCTAGGGCGAAACTGGTAATTGGGGCTAAGTCGTAACAAGGTAGCCGTACCGGAAGGTGCGGCTGGAACACCTCCTTTCTGGAGATGGTGAGAAAGAGGACGAGCTCTTTCCTTTCCTGGTTTGGTTGCATGTTGTTTCCGAAAAAGAGTCTGAGATGATAAGTCAGCCCGGTGGCGGCCATGCCAGTCCTTTAGCTCAGTTGGTTAGAGCACCACACTGATAATGTGGGGGTCGGCAGTTCAAGTCTGCCAAGGACTACGAAGCGGTAAGCGGGGGATTAGCTCAGTTGGCTTAGAGCACCTGCCTTGCACGCAGGGGGTCAAGGGTTCGAGTCCCTTATTCTCCACTAAGAAAGACGATCATTGACATACTGAAAACAAACACAAGAAAGAGAAACTGTAAAGAAACAAAAGAAAGCAAAAGGGCATTCGGTGGATGCCTTGGCTCTGGTAGGCGAAGAAGGACGCGATAAGCTGCGAAAAGCCGCGGGGAGGTGCAAATGACCATTGATCCGCGGGTCTCCGAATGGGGCAACCCAGCACGTTAGGTGTTATACTGCAAGGCAGTAGGCGAACGCAGGGAACTGAAACATCTCAATACCTGCAGGAAGAGAAAACAAAAGTGATTCCGCGAGTAGTGGCGAGCGAAAGCGGATTAGCCCAAACCGTCGGCGTTCAGGCGCCGCCGGGGTAGTAGGGCCGCGACACGAGTGTGACAAAAGAACTGGAAGCGTCTGGAAAGTCGCTCCGAAGAGGGTGAGAGGCCCGTACAGGCAAAGTTGTCACATTCCAGCGGTACCCTGAGTAGCGCGGAGCACGTGGAATTCCGTGTGAACCAGCCGGGACCATCCGGTAAGGCTAAATACTCACCAGAGACCGATAGCGAACGAGTACCGTGAGGGAAAGGTGAAAAGAACCCCGAACAGGGGAGTGAAAAAGAACCTGAAACCGAGTGCCTACAAGCGGTCGGAGCCTCTTAGGAGGTGACGGCGTGCCTTTTGCATAATGAACCTACGAGTTATCTTCTCCGGCGAGGTTAAGCGTCTAAGGCGCGGAGCCGAAGCGAAAGCGAGTCTGAAGAGGGCGCGTTAGTCGGAGGGGATAGACGCGAAACCAAGTGATCTACCCTTGACCAGGCTGAAGTTTGGGTAACACCAAATGGAGGGCCGAACTGATAAGCGTTGAAAAGCTTCCGGATGAGTTGAGGGTAGGGGTGAAAGGCTAATCAAACTTGGAGATAGCTCGTACTCCCCGAAATGCATTTAGGTGCAGCCTCGTATGTTTCTTGCGTGAGGTAGAGCGACTGATTGGATGCGAGGGCTTCACCGCCTATCAAGTCCTGATAAACTCCGAATGCGCGCAAGTTAAGTACGGGAGTGAGGGCGCGGGTGCTAAGGTCCGTGTCCGAGAGGAGAACAATCCAGACCAGCAGCTAAGGTCCCGAAATGTGTGTTAAGTTGAACTAACGAAGTCGAACTGCATAGACAGCTAGGATGTTGGCTTGGAAGCAGCCATTCATTTAAAGAGTGCGTAACAGCTCACTAGTCGAGCGGTTTGGCGTGGATAATAATCGGGCATAAACACACTACCGAAGCTCTGGAATATATAATATTGGTAGGGGAGCATTCCATGTGC